>NZ_JAMPQC010000023.1:0-162949 GCF_028482225.1 Providencia sp. PROV130
CGAACCTGCGACCAATTGATTAAAAGTCAACTGCTCTACCGACTGAGCTAACGACCCATCTTGGAAATTCTGATTTTATACTGGTTTAGATGGTGGGTCGTGCAGGATTCGAACCTGCGACCAATTGATTAAAAGTCAACTGCTCTACCGACTGAGCTAACGACCCATCTAAATTTGTATTTTAATGCGAGTAACGGATGAAGTGGTGGGCGATAGCGGGCTCGAACCACTGACCCCCTCCTTGTAAGGGAGGTGCTCTACCAACTGAGCTAATCGCCCACTTCATGACTTATACTATCACATTGTAATAAATAATTGGTGGGCGATAGCGGGCTCGAACCACTGACCCCCTCCTTGTAAGGGAGGTGCTCTACCAACTGAGCTAATCGCCCAATTATTTATTTTTCATCGTCAACGGTGGTGGGCGATAGCGGGCTCGAACCACTGACCCCCTCCTTGTAAGGGAGGTGCTCTACCAACTGAGCTAATCGCCCCGTCGTCGATGGAGGTGCATTATAGGGATACTGAGTTCTGAGTCAACGCTTTTTCAATAGATTTTTATCGTTCGTTGCAAAAATAATCAAGATGTTTCAATATTCACCAGAAAAGCTGCCTTTTTAATCAATTACCTATCATTTTCTCTTTGTTCTTTTAAGAACAAAAACAGAAATTATTTTTAAAGCGCATTTATTTATGTCAAATTTGGCGAAACTGCGTAATTTCTTGTCTTCTATCCTGATAACTTGATTGAGGAATCATTGTAGGATGATAGAATAGATACACATTTTAGCAATGCTTAAACATTTCACTGTTTAGAACATCAAACTTGCTACCCAGTTAACTGTGCTTGTTTTTAGTCTTCTACAGTAAATAGATAAGCGCTTCAAAAACATGTTTTGCAATTAAGGCAATCTCGATGAGTAAAATCAAAACCCGTTTTGCGCCAAGCCCAACTGGCTATTTACACGTTGGTGGTGCACGTACCGCTCTGTATTCCTGGTTATTTAGTCGCCACAATCAGGGCGAATTTGTCCTGCGTATTGAAGATACTGACTTAGAACGTTCAACTCAGGAAGCTATCGACGCCATTATGGACGGTATGAACTGGTTGAATTTAAATTGGGATGAAGGCCCTTATTATCAAACTAAACGTTTTGACCGTTATAATGACGTCATTGACCAAATGTTAGATGCGGGTACCGCTTATCGTTGTTATTGCTCAAAAGAGCGTCTAGAAGCGTTACGTGAAGAACAAATGGCAAATAACGAAAAGCCTCGATACGATGGTTTCTGCCGTGATCATGCTCACAACCATACACCAGATGAACCACACGTTGTTCGTTTTCGTAATCCACAAGAAGGTTCCGTTATTTTTGACGACAAAATTCGTGGACCAATTGAGTTTAGTAACCAAGAACTGGATGACTTAATCATTCGCCGTACTGATGGCTCCCCGACATATAATTTCTGTGTCGTAATTGATGACTGGGATATGGAAATCACTCATGTTATTCGTGGTGAAGACCATATTAATAACACACCCCGCCAAATCAATATTCTAAAAGCATTAGGCGCACCAGTGCCTGTGTATGCTCACGTGTCAATGATCCTAGGTGATGATGGTAAAAAACTGTCAAAACGCCATGGTGCAGTTAGCGTTATGCAGTATCGTGATGACGGTTATTTGCCGCAAGCGCTTCTTAATTATCTGGTACGTTTAGGTTGGTCTCATGGTGACCAAGAAATTTTCACCGTTGAAGAAATGAAAGAATATTTCAGCCTTGATGCAATCAGTAAATCAGCAAGTGCGTTTAACACTGAAAAACTGCAATGGTTAAACCACCACTATATCAATACGTTACCAGCAGAAGAAGTTGCAACCTATCTTGCATGGCATATTGAGCAACAAAATATTGATACCAGCACAGGTCCTCAATTAGTTGATTTAATCAAATTACTAGGTGAGCGTTGCAAAACATTGAAAGAAATGGCGGAATCTTGTCACTATTTCTACCAGGATTTTAATGAGTTTGATGCTGACGCAGCGAAAAAACACTTGCGCCCAGTCGCTCGTCAACCTTTAGAAGTCGTAAAAGATAAGTTAGCTGCAATTACGGATTGGACAGCAGAAAATGTCCATCAGGCCATCGAAGCCACTGCAGCTGAGTTAGAAGTAGGTATGGGTAAAGTGGGTATGCCTTTACGTGTTGCGGTGACAGGTGCTGGCCAATCTCCAGGCCTTGATGTCACTGTTCACGCTATCGGCCAAGCCCGTTCAATCGCTCGTATTGAAAAAGCCTTAGCGTTTATCGCTGAGCGTGAAGCTTCGGCTCAATAATTTAAAATTTTCGGCCCCTAATTTATTGGGGGCCAGTTCTCTGCCCCCTCCTTTCCTGACTAAACTGATTGCAAAATGTTCTATATTTCAGCAATTAAACCTAAAACCCGATTATTTTATTGACACTCTAAGTTAGCTTGAATATGATGCATCCCGTCCAAAAGATTTTGTTTGGGGCTATAGCTCAGCTGGGAGAGCGCTTGCATGGCATGCAAGAGGTCAGCGGTTCGATCCCGCTTAGCTCCACCATCTAATTCCCTGTTAGATGGCACAATACAAAACATTTCAATTGGGGCTATAGCTCAGCTGGGAGAGCGCTTGCATGGCATGCAAGAGGTCAGCGGTTCGATCCCGCTTAGCTCCACCATTAACTTTCTACACTTTCAGTCTGTTTAGCTTCCGATTTAATCCAATTTAAAAATGCTAAAACTTCTGGTTTATCAATAGATTCTGGTAACATCACTAAATAATACGCGAACCTCGCTGGCCATGGCTTATCATGACCACCAGCAACCCGCTTTTTTACAGTTAAATCCTCATGGACGTATTCCTGTTATTTATGATCCACAAACAGAGATTACTCTCTTTGAATCAGCCGCAATTTTATTATATCTTGCTGAAAAAACAGGCCAACTTCTTCCCGCTGACCCTAAACAAAAATGGGAAGCCATTAAATGGCTACAATTCCATTCTGCCAGTTTAGGGCCGATTATAGGTCAATGGGTAAACTTCGCTATTTTCGATAAATCACCAAAGCCAGATATTGTGGAGCGCTATTTTAATATGACCCACAAAGCACTCGCGGTATTAGACAAACAACTCGAAAATGCACCTTATCTTGCAGGCTCTGATTACTCCATCGCAGATATTGCTAATTTCGGCTGGTTACACATTGCTCAGGTTATTGCATTCGATTTTAGCCAACACACACATTTAACGAGATGGTATGACCGAGTCACCTTGAGATCCGCAGTCATGAAAGGGATCACTCTACCCGCCCCTGCTACAGAAGCCTAATATTGGACAATGACATGAATACATCTCCATTTTTCCCTAAACAAAAAGCACAGCCATCATCATCCTTTGCATCTCATATTGGCTATAGTCGTATGTTTTCTCCTAACAAACTTACTGTCGGAATTTTTCTGCCCTTACGTTTCTATCAAGGAGATACTCAGATATTAAAGGGGCAAATAAAGTTAATCGAACATATTGATGAATATAATTTTGCTGCAGTTTGGGTGCGAGATATTCCCTTATTCGACCCGTTGTTTGGTGATGCAGGCCAGCTATTTGATCCTCTGACCTATTTGTCCTTTATTGCTGCCAGAACAAAAAATGTTGCATTGGTTACAGGAAGCTCGATTTTTTCATTACGACACCCGATTGATTTAGCCAAAGCGGCCACCACAATTGACCAACTTTCAGGTAACCGGCTAGTAATGGGTATCGCCTCAGGAGATAGAGCGATTGAGTTTCCTGCTTATGGTATTAATTATGAGCAACGTGCAAAAAGATTTGCACAGGCTGTTGATTACTTTAGGCAGTTATTGGCGGATGGGTTACTGAACATTCAATCCCCACTAGGTGAGTTCAATCGAGCACAGCTACTCCCGAAACCAATTGCTGGGCAAATACCATTAATCGTCACAGGAGGATCAGGCCAATCTAAACAGTGGATTGCCGACTATTCTGATGGTTGGTTATCCTATCCTGAAGCTACCAGTCATCCAGAAGGCGCTCTTCGTTTAGCGGAGAAAATTGCAGCCTGGCGCGCCCTCATCCCTGAACATGACTTTAGGCCACATATGACAAATGAATGGATTGACCTTGTCGATGATCCTGATTTCCCACGCACTCCATTACGAGGAGGATTCACTCTACGAACAGGCCGTAACGGTTTGATTCAACTACTCGAAGAATGGCAAGCTGCGGGAGTTAACCATGCCGCGATTGGAATTCAATACTCTGAGCGCCCAGCTTTAGAAGTACTACAAGAAATAGCTGAAGAGGTTTTACCGCATTTCCCTAGCCACCAAGGGATCAAAAGCAGGCTCGTAGACTGGTAGTAATTTTGGCGTCTTCCCTCATTTTGTGGCTGACGCCAAACCTTGATTATTTTGCATCACTGCGCGGTATAACCACCATCAATAGGAATAAATGCCCCTGTTATAAAGCTACTCTCTTCTGATAACAAAAAAGCGACAACATTAGCAATTTCTCGCCGAGTTGCCATTCTACCCATTGGGTGGGTTGAAGCCATCCATCGCTGCGTTTCCTGTGGTAATACGCTAATATTCGGTGTTTCTACATAGCCAGGGCCAACCGCATTGATACGGATACCTTTTTGAGCGTTTTCTAAGGCTGCTGAACGCGTTAACCCTAGTACCGCATGCTTTGCTGCGGTGTAAGGTGCTATACCCGCGATCCCTGTTACCCCATTGCAAGCTGATAAATTCACGATAGCTCCCCCACCACTGTGCAAAATCGCAGGAATACTGTACTTCAAACCATGAAATGTTCCTGTTATATCGGTCTCAATCACCTCATGCCAAGCCTCTAAAGGATAATCTTCAATATTGACGCCATGAGGCCCAGTAATCCCTGCATTATTCACCAAGTAGTGCAATGCACCGTATTGTTGCTCAATTTTTTCAACTGTTATTTTAAAGTCTTGTGCATTTGCGACATTCATTTTTATGGTATAGACACGTTGTCCTGTTGGGTCTATTTCTTTAGCGGCTTGTTGTAAAGCTGCCTCATTACGCCCCGTAATTACCACTATCGCGCCAAGTGAATACAGCTTTTGTGCAATAGTGAAACCGACACCTGTCGATGCCCCTGTTATAAGCGCAACTCGCTGATTAAATTTACCCATAGCTCACCTCTATTATAATTAACTTTAGTTAACTATAATTAATTAACTAAAGTTAATCAATAAGTCGTCTTATTATTAAAATCAATATATACTCAATAGACTGAATATTACGGAATCACCATAATGCCAAATTCTCTAGAAGATGCGCTTTCGCTACTGCAATGCACCCTAGTTGCACGCAGAGTTAGCTTTACCCCTGAGCAAATAACTTGGGGCCAATATGATGTGTTAGAAATATTGAGATTAAAAGGGGATTTAACACCAAGCCAGTTAAGCCAAGCACTTGGCCTTTCTCGCCAAAATTTATCAAAGTTTCTTCGAGTTCTGAAATCTTATGAATTTGTCGAGCAATATCAATCTGAAGAAGATAGACGGGAACTGATCACCCGTTTAACCGAAAAAGGGCATCACTTTTTGCAACGAGCCGCCACAGGACGTGCTGAAAATGCAGAAAAGGTCAAAGCCGCATTAACGCCCCAAGAACAAAAGCTATTTATTACTTTAAGCCAGAAGATTACTCACGCACTGGGGCACGATTAACCTCGCTTTAAAGGCTTTACTAGCCCTTCTAAACCTTCTATTTTTAACCCTAGGGTCATCTCCATTAACTGCCCTAAACGCCCAGCAGGAAACTCTCCTTTCTTATAGAACCATAATAAATATTCTTCGGGTAAATCAATTAATACGCAGCCTTTATATTTACCAAATGGCATATAGGTATTGGCCATATCGATGAGATCTTGTTTTTCCATTATTAGTTCTCTTTTGTATCAAAGCATAAAAAAACGGCGCTCATTTGAACGCCGTTTCTTAATTTAGCATGTTTTAGTGGATTACAAAACTAACCCAACAACGGCTGCGGATAAGAAGCTAACTAAGGTTGAACCATACAGTAATTTTAAACCGAAGCGAGCCACGGTATTACCTTGTTTCTCATCTAAGCCTTTAATCGCACCCGCAATAATACCGATGGATGAGAAGTTAGCGAAAGAAACTAAGAATACTGACAAGATACCAATAGAGCGCTCAGATAACCCACCAGCAATCGCTTGTAAGCCATCCATCGCAACGAATTCATTCGTTACCATTTTCACTGCCATAATTCCGCCAACCTGTAAGGCTTCTTCAGCAGGAATACCGAGCATCCACGCAAACGGATAGAATACGTAACCTAACATAGTTTGGAAGTCGATACCGAATACAGCTGAGAAAATACCGTTAATCATTGCAATGAGGGCAATAAAACCAATTAACATCGCTGAAACGATAATCGCTACTTTAAACCCAGCAAGAATATATTCTCCCAACATTTCAAAGAAGCTTTGCCCTTCATGCAGGTTGCTCATTTGAATATCTTCTTCACCTTCCGGTGGATACGGGTTAATCAGTGAGAGTACAACAAAAGTACCGAACATATTCAGAACCAATGCTGCGACCACGAAACGTGGTTCTAACATGGTCATGTATGCCCCAACGATAGACATAGATACCGTTGACATGGCTGTTGCGGCCATGGTGTACATTCTGCGATCTGACATCCGATTCAATTGGTCTTTATACGCAATAAAGTTTTCTGACTGACCCAATAACAATGAGCTGACTGCGTTAAATGACTCCAATTTACCCATACCATTCACTTTCGATAACACGGTACCGATGATACGGATCACGATAGGAAGAATTTTGACGTGCTGTAAGATCCCGATCAATGCAGAAATAAAGATGATTGGACATAACACTTGTAAGAAGAAGAACGCTAAGTTGCCTTCAATCATACCGCCAAAAATAAATTTAGTCCCTTCTGCTGCATAGCCTAGCAAGTGGGTAAACACTCCTGCTACACCAAGAACAAATGATTCGCCAATATTCGATTTTAAGAACAGATAAGCTAATGCAATTTGAATAACCAGTAGTTGAACAACATAGCGAGGGCGGATTCCTCTACGGTTACTACTAGCTAAAATTGCAAGAGCAGCAATTACTACTAAAGATAAAACGAAATGCAGGATCGAGGTCATATGCGACTCCAACAAATTTAAGAATCAGTCTATGTGCATATTCTATGTAATAGACAACATTTAAATGAGACGGGGGTCACATTAATATGAAAGCTTACTAGGTGTATTTTGCAAAAAGAAGAAGGGGATCACGTTTCAGCTATAACAAGTCCTAGTATTCGCTTTTTTTGCACAGAAATTTTACTGAGAATTTAAGTTAAGACTTACAACAACCTGCGTACAAAATTGTTGCCTACAGAGATTGTAGGCAACTAAGCCAAATTGAATATAGTTCACTATTGAATATTCAGCAAACGAATCAATTCATTTTCATCAATAACACGTATGCCAAGTTCATTCGCTTTCGCTAATTTAGAACCTGCGGCCTCACCAGCAATCACCAAATCTGTTTTTTTAGAGACACTTCCTGAAACCTTTGCACCTAAAGCGACTAATTTGTCTTTGGCTTCATCACGCGTCAAGATACTCATTGACCCTGTTAGCACTACCGTTTTACCTGCAAATGGGCTATCTATTTCTGCACTGTTGACGACTTTCACTTCAGGCCAATGAATATTTGCCTTAGTCAGTAAATCTTCAATCACCGCTTGGTTATGAGGTTCGCGGAAAAAATTGACCACATGCTTCGCGACCACATGGCCAATATCTTGAACCGTTTTTAGTGACTCTTCATCTGCCGTCATCACGGCGTCAAGTGTGGTGTAATGCGCGGCTAAGTTTGCCGCTGTTGCCTCACCAACTTCACGAATTCCAAGGGCATAAATAAAACGAGCTAACGTCGTTTGTTTAGACTTATTGAGTGCATCAACCAGATTTTGTGCCGATTTCGGCCCCATTCTATCCAAGCCTGTTAAGATACCTGCACTTAATTGATATAAATCTGCTGGCGTTTTGACATACTCTTTTTCAACTAGTTGGTCGATAATTTTATCGCCCATGCCATCGACATCCATTGCTCTGCGTGAGACAAAATGTTTCAGTGCTTCTTTGCGTTGTGCCCCACAAATAAGCCCACCTGTACAGCGCGCTACCGCTTCGCCTTCGACTCGTTCGATATCAGAGCCACATACTGGGCAATGAGTTGGGAAAACAATTTCCCGGCTATCTGCAGGGCGGTTATCAACCACAACACTGACGATTTGCGGAATAACATCTCCGGCTCGACGAATAATAACTGTGTCACCAATATGCACGCCAAGGCGTTCGATTTCATCGGCATTGTGTAAAGTCGCATTGCTGACCACGACGCCTGCAACTTGCACAGGCTCTAAACGCGCGACAGGCGTGATAGCACCGGTACGCCCGACTTGAAATTCAACATCTTTTAATAATGTCACTTGTTCTTGCGCTGGAAATTTAAACGCGGTCGCCCAGCGAGGTGCTCGAGAAACAAACCCTAACTCTTCTTGAATCGCAATCGAGTTAACCTTAATAACCACACCATCGATATCAAAGCCAAGCTCAGGTCGAACTTGCTCAATTTCATGGTAAAAATCCAATACTGCCTGATGACCAACACGTAATTGAACATAATCACTAACCGGTAAACCCCATGCCTTGAATTGCATCAAACGGTCATAATGTGTATCCGGTAAAGTGCCACCTTCAACCACCCCAACACCATAACAATAAAAAGTAAGCGGCCTTTTGGCGGTAATACGTGGGTCTAATTGGCGTAAAGAACCTGCTGCTGCATTACGTGGGTTTGCAAAGACTTTGCCATCCGTTTTGCGTGCTTGCTCATTAAGCGCTTCAAAACCTTTTTGGGGCATAAAAACTTCCCCACGGATCTCAACGCGATCAGGAATATTGCTTCCCGTTAAACGCAATGGGATAGCGCGGATGGTTCGAACATTCGCTGTAATATTTTCGCCTACGGTTCCATCGCCCCGAGTCGCGGCCTGTACTAGCTCACCGTTTTCATACAGCAAACTGACCGCTAGCCCATCTAACTTGAGCTCACAACAAAAAGTCAGTTCTTGATGATTTTTTAAGCGATCTCTAACTCGCTTATCGAACGCAAGATAGCTTTCTTCATCAAAAACGTTATCTAGAGACAACATAGGAATTTCATGGCGTACGGTATCAAATGCAGCTAATGGTGCAGCACCAACACGTTGAGTCGGTGAATCACTGGTGACAAGTTCAGGATGCTGCGCCTCTATCTCTTTTAGACGTTGCATTAACTTGTCATATTCCACGTCTGGAATTTCAGGCGCATCTAATACATGGTATTGATATTCATGATGACGTAACTGTTTTTTTAATTCGTCTATTTCTTGTTTGGTAGTCATGATTCACTCATACAGATAAAAAACCCCCAATAATGGGGGTTTTGTTCAACGTTTATTTAATTTAGTGTGTTTCTAATTCGTGCGTGATACACCTCTATTTTTTGAGGTGTCAGCATTTTGCGTTCGTCATCGAGAACAACCCCTCCCGCATCTGATGCGATACGTTGAGCTGCTTGCAACATCAGTTTGAAATTTTGCCCTGCATCACCGTAAGACGGTACCATCATAAACATGGAAACCCCAGGGGTGGTAAAGTCAGCCATTGTCTCAGGGTCAAATGAGCCCGGCTTCACCATGTTAGCTAAGCTAAACAGCACAGGCCCTGTACCAGACGGATTCACATGACGATGGAATATTTTCATTTCCCCAAATTGGAAACCGGCTTGTAAAATACTCTGCAGTAACAATTCACCTTGAAGTTCTTGTCCTTGAAGAGCGGCTACGTGAAGTACCAGGACTGTCTCCTTGCTACTTGTTGTAGCAGAATTTTCCTGCGGCTCAGCTTTCTTCTCAATATGCTGCGTCTCTTGTTCATAGGTACTCGGCTGAGGCTCTTCGCTCAATTTAGTTGAATCAATATGCGGCTCAGCGGCAGTACCAATGACTGGCTGAGTACGAACTTCTGGCTCAATTGCCACTTCTTCACTCATATTAATGGTGAGCTGCTCAGGTACATGAACAGGTTCAGTTCGTTGGTGCATCGTAAGCTCATTATGAACTGGCGATTTAGCCTCTGGCTGCATATTCATAATAATGTCAGGTTCAACCGATGCCTGTGGCTGTATATTAGGTTCAACTGGAGACTCATTTTTTACCGGATATACAGGCTCAGTCGCAGCGGAGTGAACAGGCGCTTGCTGAGTAGGTTGATTTTCAGTAAATAATGCAGAATCATCATATTCTGATGAATTCTCTTGCATATCGTTTTTTCTACGTTTTACGGGTCTATCACGAAATAACTTTGAGCGCTCTTTACGGCTGGTCCATAAACCATGCAGTAATAAAGCGACAATCGCTATCGCACCTACGACCACTAATATCAGACGCAAATCCTGCATCGCTGCTATCTCTAGTTGATGAATGATAATGCCAACACGGCGGAAACTACCCTAAGATTATTTCTCAATGGCTCTAAGTGCAACCCCCAGAACGATTTTCTTACAAGAAAGAGAATATTCCGCTTTCATTTGCTGCTTTTTTAAGCGAATAATGGCTAGTCAGCCTAATTTCATATCTATATGATACATGGTCAACCGAAAAGGAGAGAACAAGAAGTATGACCCAATCGACATTTTCGACACAAAAAGACCATTCCGGTTTTTATTATTTTACACAAGGCTGGAGATTAATCACTCGTCCCGGTATTAAACGTTTTGTTATTTTGCCCCTATTAGCCAATATTTTATTCTTAGGCGGCGCATTTTGGTGGTTATATACCAAGCTTGGTGGCTGGATAAACCAAGTGATGAGTTACGTTCCTGACTGGCTACAATGGCTCGACTATGTTATTTGGCCAATCGCCGTTATCTCAATACTGCTTGTATTTACCTATTTCTTTAGTACGGTTGCTAATATTATCGCGGCGCCTTTTAACGGTTGGCTATCAGAGAAACTCGAAGCTGAGCTAACGGGTAAGCCATCACCAGATACGGGTGTGGCTGAGTTATTAAAAGATGTCCCTCGTATGATAAAACGCGAGTTTGTCCGAATCGGCTACTACTTACCTCGTGCTATTGGGTTATTAATCCTATTTTTCATACCTGGTATTGGCCAAACTGTCGCTCCGGTACTGTGGTTTTTATTTGGTGCTTGGATGATGTCAATCCAATATTGCGATTACCCGTTTGATAATCACCGTGTTGGTTTCAGTGAAATGAAGCAAGCACTTGCCAAAGAACGGATGAGAAATGTTCAATTTGGTGGCGTTGTTAGCCTGTTAATGATGGTGCCTTTTGTCAACTTAGTGATCATGCCTGTTGCCGTCTGTGGTGCAACATTGATGTGGGTTGACCGCTATCGTGACCGTTACGCACGCTACTAATATATCAATTGTTATATATCAGTCATTGCGCAGGTTTATCACCTGCGCTTTTCTTTCATCGAATACTTCACCTATTTTCAGCAAAATTTCTTAGAACAATTGGATCTAAAATAGCATTACGTTATAAGCTTATACTCAAATCATATTTGCATTAATTTGTTCTTAACGTATGTTGAATCCATCTCATTATTTTTTTATTAATACCGATTACATTACTGGCTAACCGATTTTTAAGGATATCCCATGAGCAAAATTTATGATGATAACTCGTTGACCATTGGCCACACCCCTCTTGTCCGTTTAAAGCATTTTGGTAATGGCAATATTTTAGCAAAAGTGGAATCTCGCAACCCAAGCTTCAGCGTTAAGTGCCGTATTGGTGCGAACATGATTTGGGACGCAGAGAAAAAAGGTATCCTAAATAAAGACAAAGAGTTAGTTGAGCCAACCAGTGGTAATACGGGTATAGCTTTAGCCTATGTCGCTGCGGCAAGAGGTTATAAATTGACTTTGACCATGCCTGAAACCATGAGTATTGAGCGTCGTAAACTGCTCAAAGCATTGGGCGCCAACCTCGTTTTAACCGAGGGAGCAAAAGGCATGAAGGGTGCAATAGCTAAAGCTGAAGAGATAGTGAATAGCAACCCTAAAAAATACCTATTACTTCAACAATTTAATAACCCAGCAAACCCTGAAATTCATGAAAAAACCACAGGGCCTGAAATTTGGGAAGATACCGATGGCAATGTAGATGTTGTGGTCGCAGGTGTCGGTACAGGTGGGACAATTACTGGTATTGCAAAATATCTGAAAAATACCAAAGGTAAAGATGTAACTATCGTCGCAGTTGAACCCGAAACATCCCCTGTCATTACCCAAGCTTTGGCGGGTGAAGAAATTAAGCCGGGTCCTCACAAAATACAAGGGATCGGTGCAGGGTTTATTCCGGGTAACTTAGATTTAAAATTGCTTGATAAAGTCATTCAAATCAGTGATGACGAAGCGATTAAAACCGCACGTGAACTGATGGAAAAAGAAGGTATTCTCGCAGGGATCTCATCGGGTGCTGCTATTGCTGCTGCCACTAAGATTGCCGCTGACCCTGCTTATAAAGGCAAAAATATTGTCGTTATTTTACCTTCTTCAGGTGAGCGTTATCTGTCAACTGTCCTGTTTGCTGACATTTCTGCTGAATAACATAATTTCGTTACAATATCGTTAAAAAAGCACCTAAATGGTGCTTTTTTTGTGGCATGGATCAAACTTTAGCACGGATGGAGATGATTTCTAATTCGGGGTTTAGTATTAAACATAGTAATTATTTTGCACCTCGAAATTAATCACTTTTTAGCCAATCTCTAGGCCAAGTAAAATAATTTGCCAACGAGAAAAAGTTACGAGTTCGCAAAAAAACAGAAAAAGGGTTGATACCGCACAAAGTAGGAAACCTTTTTCCAAGTTAATAATCTAACTTATACGCAAACCTAGTCTATTTCATCTACAATTGGCTGGGTAATTAAAAAAACGAAAGTTATTGAGGAAATACTATGTTTCAGCAAGAAGTTACTATTACGGCACCAAATGGTCTACATACTCGTCCTGCAGCTCAATTCGTAAAAGAAGCAAAAGCATTCTCTTCCGACATTTCTTTAATTTCTGGCGGCAAATCCGCTAGCGCGAAAAGTTTGTTTAAATTACAAACCTTAGGCCTAACACAAGGCACAGTAGTGACAATTTCTGCTGAAGGCGAAGATGAAAAAGAAGCCGTTGAGCATTTAGTTAAACTGATGGGCGAATTAGAATAATTTCGCAGGAAAATAGCATTTACTGATTTCATTCAATGTCCCTGAGTGATGTCATTCGGGGACATTTGTATAATCAGCTATATTCATTGTCGTCTCTGCAACATCAGAACTCCCAGCACTAGCAGCAGTAAGGTAATATTATGATTTCAGGAATTTTAGTATCCCCGGGTTTTGCTTTTGGTCAGGCTTTAATCCTCAAAGAAGATCCTATCGTTGTTAGCACAAAAAAAATCGCTGACGATCAGGTTGATAAAGAAATCGCTCGTTTTATTGAGGGCCGTAACAAATCAGCCGAACAACTCAATTTGATTAAAGAGAAAGCCGAAAAAAATCTTGGAGCCGAAAAAGCTGAGATTTTTGAAGGTCATATCATGCTGCTGGAAGATGAAGAGCTGGAGCAAGAAATTGTTTCTTTAATCAAAGGTGATAAAAAAACGGCGGATGCAGCTGCATATTCCGTTATTGAAGACCAAGCCCAAGCACTTGAATCTCTTGACGATGAATACCTTAAAGAGCGTGCTGCTGACGTACGCGATATTGGTAAACGTTTATTAAAAAACATCTTAAATATTCCTATCGTTGATTTAAGTGCAATCAGCGAAGAAGTTATTTTAGTCGCTGCGGATTTAACCCCTTCAGAAACCGCACAGCTAAATTTAGATAAAGTATTAGGGTTTATTACTGATTTAGGTGGCCGTACATCGCATACCTCAATTATGGCGCGTTCTCTCGAGTTACCTGCCATTGTCGGCACGAGCGATGCCACCAGCAAAATTAAAAATGGCGATTTCATTGTGTTAGATGGTGTCAACAACACTATCCACTTGAATCCATCTGAAGCCGAAATCGATAAACTAAAAGCCTTCCGTGATGAATATCTTCAAGAAAAAGAAGAGCTCGCAAAATTAAAAGATTTGCCAGCTATCACCCTTGATGGTCATCAAGTTGAAGTTTGTGCCAACATTGGTACCGTGCGTGATGTTGCCGGTGCAGAACGCAATGGCGCAGAAGGCGTTGGCCTCTATCGTACTGAATTTTTATTCATGGATAGAGACTCTCTTCCTACTGAAGAAGAACAATTTCAGGCGTATAAAGCAGTTGCAGAAGCAATGGGCAGCCAAGCCGTTATTGTCCGCACTATGGATATCGGCGGTGATAAAGACCTGCCATACATGAATTTGCCGAAAGAAGAGAACCCATTCCTCGGCTGGCGTGCAATTCGTATTTGTCTTGATCGCAAAGAAATCTTACACTCACAATTAAGAGCTATTTTAAGAGCCTCTAAATTTGGTAAACTGCGTATTATGTTCCCAATGGTCATTTCCGTTGAAGAAGTTCGTGAACTAAAAGCAGAGCTAGAAATGCTAAAAGCTCAGTTACGTGAAGAAGGTAAGGCTTTTGACGAGTCAATTGAAGTCGGAGTGATGGTTGAAACGCCAGCAGCTGCTGTTATTGCTCGCCATTTGGCAAAAGAAGTTGATTTCTTTAGTATTGGGACGAACGATCTCACTCAATACACTTTAGCGGTCGACCGTGGTAATGAACTGATTTCTCATCTTTACAACCCGATGTCACCTGCTGTCCTAAACTTAATTAAGCAAGTGATCGATGCATCACACGCTGAAGGTAAATGGACTGGGATGTGTGGGGAATTAGCTGGAGATGAGCGTGCAACCTTATTGCTACTTGGCATGGGGCTGGATGAATTTAGTATGAGCGCAATTTCAATTCCACGTATCAAAAAGTTAATTCGCAATGCGAGCTTTACTGATACTCAAGCTTTGGCTGAACAAGCACTTGCTCAACCAACAGCGGATGAATTGATGAAACTTGTAGATACCTTTATCCAAGAAAAAACGTTATGCTAAGAACAGCACATTAGTTCGGTCCCATATAAAACGATTAGGAGAAGGTCCATGGGTCTGTTTGACAAACTGAAATCACTCGTTTCGGAAGACAAAAGTAGCAGTGGCAGTATTGAGATTATCGCGCCTTTATCGGGTGAAATTGTCAATATTGAAGATGTTCCAGACGTTGTGTTCGCAGAAAAAATTGTTGGTGATGGTATTGCGATTAAACCCGCAGGTAACAAAATCGTTGCCCCTGTAGACGGTACAATTGGTAAAATTTTTGAAACTAACCATGCGTTTTCTATTGAATCAGATGATGGCATAGAACTATTTGTTCACTTCGGTATTGATACTGTTGAGCTTAAAGGTGAGGGTTTTAAACGCATCGCCGAAGAAGGCCAAGCAGTGAAAAAAGGTGATTTAATCATTGAGTTTGATTTAGCGCTATTAGAAGAGAAAGCAAAATCAGTTCTAACTCCAGTTGTCATTTCTAATATGGACGAAATCAAAGAGCTAAACAAACTGACAGGCTCAGTGACAGTGGGTGAAACTGTCGTCATGCGTATTAAGAAATAACTCAACTACCCATAATTAGCTTAAACCATCAGGCTTGCCTGATGGTTTTTCATTGATGGGGCACTTTATTGCACGCCAGTGGCAATCAAATTTACTCACCCATTAAACACGCCTGTTGATAAATAGCGGTCTCCTCGGTCGCAAATGACTGCCACAATCACCGCTCCCGGATTAGCTTGAGCCACTTTTAAAGCACCAGCAACCGCTCCACCAGAGCTCACACCACAAAAGATACCTTCGACCTTCGCTAAGGCTCTCATGGTTTCTTCGGCTTCTTGCTGGTTTATATCCAGTACGCTATCAACTAATGAGCCATCGAAGATGCCGGGCAAGTACCCCGGTGACCAGCGCCTGATACCCGGAATTTGGCTTTTTTCAGCAGGTTGTAAGCCAACAACGTGCACGTCCGCTGACTGGGATTTTAAATAGCGGCTAACCCCTGTAATGGTCCCCGTTGTTCCCATACTCGACACAAAATGGGTAATAGCGCCATTAGTTTGCTGCCAAATCTCAGGACCCGTTGTTTTAAAATGGGCTAATGGGTTATCAGGGTTATTAAATTGGTCTAAAACTTTCCCCTCTCCTCGCTGCTCCATTTCTTTAGCAAGATCCCGTGCACCTTCCATACCGACAGCCGTACTGACTAAGATGAGTTCTGCACCATAAGCTTGCATTGAGGCTTGTCGCTCTTTACTCATGTTATCAGGCATGAGTAATTTTAATTTGTAGCCTTTTACTGCAGCTATCATCGCGAGGGCAATACCGGTATTACCGCTAGTTGCTTCAATTAGCGTATCGCCTGGCTTAATTTCACCCCGTAATTGCGCTTCATTAATCATTGAAAATGCCGCACGATCTTTCACTGAACCCGCGGGGTTATTGCCTTCAAGTTTTACCCAAATTTCCGCTTCAATCCCTTGTGTTAAACGCTGAAGTTTTACTAGTGGGGTATTACCGATAAACTGTTCCAGAGCCGACACTTTACCATCCTTATAATTTTTATATATAAATAAGAAACAATAGAAATAAGATATTACCCCAATATTGATATGTGAAAATTGAAATTTCTTCACATTCATATTAGAAAAATAGATTATCTTAATTGCCACTTCTGATATAGCTAATTGATATATTATATTACAATAAGTTTATAGAATTACCAGTTATATTTGGCATAAAAATAAAACAATTAATGTATTAGTATCAATACGTTAGGTTGAATTTTAAATATAGAAAGGATTAGACTGAATATTTTAAATATAAAGTCTAATTATCGATGATATACCTAGATGGTAATAGAGAAAATAACACCAATAATATAATATATTAGTGTTATAAATTATTGAATTTTATATTCATGCACTTTCAGCGAGCTGTGGAAAAATTAACGCCTGCTCCCCCTGATAAATCTTTGCCTGCTGGCTGCCTAAAAAATAACGTTCACCTCGAGTGGGGATTGTTTTTTCAGACTGCCAAATCACTGACAACGGCTCTTTCCCCCAACCTAGCGGTTGAACGGTTAATTGCCAAAAATGCCCTCTTGGCCCCGATTCAGTGACCCTTACAGGTAAACGGTGCTGCTCATCCACTTCAGACTGCAATGAGATATCCCAAGGTCGTAAAAATACGTCAACTTCACCTTGTTGAACACTGGTATGGTTCAGTGGGAAATCATAGCCACCGATATTTAATGTTGAACCTTTGATATGGGCAGAGATTTGGTTAACTTCTCCCATAAATTCAAGGACAAATCGTGTTTCTGGCCGCTGCCATATATCACTCGGTGTGCCAACTTGCTCAATATGACCTTGGCTCATCACCACCACTCTGTCTGCAACTTCCATGGCTTCTTCTTGGTCATGAGTCACAAAAACACTGGTAAATTTTAATTCATCATGTAATTGACGTAGCCAACGGCGTAATTCAATACGTACTTGTGCATCGAGCGCCCCAAAAGGCTCATCTAATAATAAAATTTGCGGATCAACGGCTAAAGCCCTTGCTAATGCTACACGCTGTTTTTGTCCCCCTGAAAGTTGTGCAGGGTAACGTGAAGCCAAATGACCCAGTTGAACCATCTCCAGCAATTTTGTTACTTTATCTTTAATAGCCTGAGCTGATGGGCGCTGTTTTCTTGGTAAGACAGTCAAACCAAAGGCCACATTATCAAACACTGTCATATGGCGAAATAATGCATAGTGTTGAAATACAAAGCCAACATGCCTATCTTTAGCATGGATTTTACTGACATCGTGACCATGAAAACGCAATAGCCCCTGACTTTGTTGCTCAAGCCCTGCAATAATACGCAATAAGGTTGTTTTTCCTGAACCGGAAGGCCCTAATAGGGCAACCATTTCACCCGATGCAATATCCAGTGAAATATCGTTGAGTACTTGGGTTTTACCAAATAATTTACCGATTTTTTCAATTTCAATACTCATGATTAATGGACTCCTGATTCAGATTGCTGGCGACTCAAATGCCACTGCAATGCACTTTTAAGTATTAAGGTGATAATTGCCATTAGTGCGAGGATCCCTGCGGCCGTAAATGCGCCCACCGTATTATAATCCTGATGCAATAATTCAACTTGCAACGGTAAGGTGTATGTTTCACCGCGAATAGCCCCCGAAACCACCGAAACCGCACCAAATTCACCGATCGCGCGGGCGTTAGTTAGAACTACCCCATACAATAATGCCCAGCGGATATTGGGTAATGTCACACGCCAAAACATCTTCCATCCTGAGGCCCCTAGTAAAACCGCCGCTTCATCTTCTTGGCTACCCTGACTTAACATTAGCGGGACTAATTCACGTACCACAAATGGGCAAGTGACAAAAATAGTCACCAACGCCATACCGGGCCATGAAAACATCAGTTGGATGTCAAAACCTTCAAGCCATCCACCAAACCAACTGTTTGAGCCATAAAAAAGTAAGTACAGCAAACCTGCAACAACAGGTGAAACCGCAAACGGAATATCAACTAGGGTTAGTAATAATTGGCGACCAGGAAACTGAAATCGCGTCACTAACCACGCCATCATGGTACCAAAGACTAAATTTACCGGAACCGTAATTAAAGCAATTAATACTGTTAAACCAATGGCATGCAGCATATCAGGGTCCGCCAAATTCAGTAAAACGACATCTAACCCTTTTTGAAAAGCTGTAATAAATATCCAAACAATTGGAATAACTAATAGTAAAAATGAAAACAATAAACCTATCGCAATTAATAGCCATTTCCCCCAGTTAATTTGGGTACGACTAGCCGTATGAATGGGGGTAATTTGCGCCATTACTTGCCTCCTAACCGTTTACCGAAGCGACTTTGTACTAAATTGACACTAAATAACAGTAACAATGAAACCGCTAAAATAACTGAGGCGACAGCACTGGCGGCCGGATAATCAAATTGCTGTAACTGACTAAAAATCATTAATGAGACAACCTCGGTCTGCCACGCAATATTCCCCGCAATAAATATAATGGCACCAAATTCACCTAAACTACGTGTAAAGGATAAAACCGTTCCGGCTAATAAGGCGGGTGAAAGCTCCGGTAATACCACTCGGCGAAAGGTTTGCCAACGGCTTGCGCCTAGGGTCTGAGCAGCTTCTTCGTACTCAGGGCCGAGCTCTTCCAACACTGGTTGAACCGTACGCACAACAAACGGAATACTGGTAAAAGCCATTGCAACCGCAATTCCCAGCCAAGTATTAACAACTTTAATATCAAACTGGTGCAGATATTGCCCATACCATCCCGAGGTTGCAAACAAGGTTGCTAATGTCAGCCCTGCCACAGCGGTAGGTAACGCAAAGGGTAAATCCACTAAACCATCTAAAAACAAACGCCCAGGAAAGCGATAACGCGTTAAAATCCAAGCTAATAACATGCCAAATACCGCATTAAACAAACTTGCGACTAACGCTGACAGTAACGTCACTTTATACGCTGCAACCACTTGCGGGTAACTTATGACGGCCCAATACTGCTGCCATGTCATTTCTGATAACTGAATTACCAATGCGCTCATGGGTAATAATAATATCAAACAGGTATAAAATAGACTGCTACCTAGCGTTAGCCCGAAACCTGGCAAAAAGCGCTTTCCTGAACGATTCATTAACGGCGCCCTTCTGCCATTAATTTGTCAAATTCTCCTCCAGTGGAGAAATGAACATCCATCACTTTTGGCCAGCTCTCAAATTGAGATTCAACCGTAAACAGCTGAGTTTCAGGAAATTTATCCTTATTCGCATTCATTACCGCTTTATCATTCACCCGATAATTATACTGAGTGATGATTTCTTGCGCCTGTGGGCTATAGAGATAATTTAAGTAAGCTTTAGCGACGTCTTCAGTCCCATTCTTTTGTACATTTTTGTCGACCCAAGCAACAGGAAACTCTGCTAAGATATCCACTGGTGGCACAATAACTTCATAGTCTGATTCACCATACTGAGAGCGAATATTATTCACTTCGGATTCAAAGCTAATCAGGACGTCACCAAGCTCCCGCTCAATAAATGATGTTGTTGCACCACGCCCTCCGGTATCAAATACCTCGACATTTTTCAAGAATTGTTTCATTTGTTCACGGGTTTTCGCTTTATCACCTTTATTTTCTTGGTTAAAAGCCCCCCATGCCGCAAGGTAGGTATAACGGCCATTTCCGGAAGTTTTTGGATTCGGAAAGATTAATTTGACATCTTCACGGACTAAATCATCCCACGTTTTAATTCCTTTAGGATTTCCTTTACGCACTAAAAACGCCATTGTGGAATAATATGGTGAGCTATTATTTGGTAAGCGAGCCTGCCAGTCTGCTGGGATCAAATTGCCTTTATCATGCAAAATTTGTACGTCTGTGACTTGGTTGTAGGTCACCACATCTGCTTTTAGCCCTTGTAAAATGGCCAAGGCTTGCTTTGATGAGCCTGCGTGTGATTGCTTGATGGTTAATTTGTCATCAGGGTGAGCTTCATTCCACTGTTTTTCAAATGATGGGTTCAATGCCACAAATAATTCACGAGCAATATCATAAGAACTGTTAAGCAGTTCAGCTGCAATTAGTGGCGAGCTGCCGAGTAATGAGACCGTTGCCAAACTCGCGAGTGCCGTTTTTTTCAAAAATGATTTTTTCATTCCACACCTGTTCGTAACTAAACCCAAATGACTAAGATTAAAACCACTGTATCTGTTTTGGTTATAACTGGGTAGCTATCAATCACCTTTTTATATATCAAATTGGAATAACAAAGAAATGAACGTCATAAGCAGAAAAATTAACTGATATTTTAATTAGTTAGCGATATGAATATTACTCAATGGAGGGGTATTCTATAAGTTAAATCATTACTAGGTAGTAAGTAAGCATTAATGATAACGAGTTAATAATAATAGAATAAATACAAATCATTATGTTTAAATTGCTAAGTATAAACAGTTACTCTAAATAATTTGTGTTACAGCTAGGCGGCAAGGAAGATTAGCCCTAGGAGCATACAATAGTATGTGACTAAGGTAATCTTACGTAGCCAACAACGCTGTAACGCAAAGAATGACGAGTAACGCTACAGAGACGTCAATGTCTCAATCGACGGAGCATAGTAATAACTGCCCGAAACCGCTTTCGTCATACGTAGTAAATCATCGTATTTACCGTCTTTTTCACCAAACATGCTTAATAATTGCTGTTCGATGTTGTGTAATCTTGCACAATAAGCCACAAAGAATAAGCCATGCTTACCGCTTGCTGTTCCATATGGCAAGCTGTGACGCATAACTTCAAGCTCTTCACCTTCTTCTTCAATAACCACACGGGAAACATGAGAGGTAACATTACGAGCATCTTCGTCCAGCTCAATACTGTCTTTTTTCGTCCGACCAATCATTTTCTCTTGTTCATGTTCCGAAAAACGATCCCATTTTCTTAAATCGTGTTCATAGCGTTGGACTAAAACATAGCTTCCGCCTTTATCTTCACCGTCTTCGATTAATGTGACTTCCGCAATTTCTTCCCCTTGCGGATTTTCGGTTCCATCAATAAAACCACTTAAATCTCTATCATCTACCCAACGGAAGCCATGAATTTCTTCAACCACAGAGATAGATTTACCAAATGCTTTTAAAGCCGCCTGTGCTAATGAAAAGTTAATATCGTGGCGCAGTGATTGAATATGAATAAACATATCCCGTTGAGTGGCAGGAGCGAGTCCTTTACCTAGCGTGTGAAATGGTTTCAATTCAGGGGCACTATTTGCCTTACCGAGCTGTTTCCAGATGTCAGAGCCAAACGCGATAACCGCGCCGAGGCGATCATCTGGGTATTGCGCTTGTAATTTGGTTAAAGCCTCGACAAAGCTTTTACATCCAGACTTGACTTCATCCAGAGATCCCTCTTGCACTTGCGCTTCAATAAAAATACCAAAACGGCTATGTTCTTTCAAAATACCACTTTGAGAATGAGACATACGGTAAACCTCGTAAAATGAATATGTTATATAACCTATTTCTTATATAAAACGATATTAATATCCTATCTTATCGCCATGATGTTCACCTTGTTTTAACGCAAGGGAATATAGGTTTCAGGTCTATTATAAGAAAGAAAATTTAAGAAAGGGGAAATTTCTTTGAAAACAACGAAAAAGAAGTATTAATGGGAAGATATCGCCAGCCTGAATAGGCCCGGCGATATCATTAACGAAATAAAACTATTTATGCCAAATAATTTGTGAGATTTGCCATGTTTTTAGGTCATCATCTGGAGGCATTAAATCTTCTGGCCCTTGCCATTTACCGGTAAAACGATAAACCACTTTACTTGATTGCGGTGAATTACATTCAATAGTCGGAACGTCATTCACTCGCTCACCTAAACCGCATATACCGAAAGCTTTTTGGTAAATTTCGCTAAATTCGGTGCCTATTGCAGGCCCCCATTCGGTGACGATATTCGGGTCATTCACGGTTATACGTGATACATAACCGTGCTCAGGGCCGACTATTTCTAATTTTACCTCATTGTCATTCATGCCTTGGAAAACTGTGACCACATCCCCACTTTCCATTTGCATACCGCTGCGTAATGTATAGCGATCACTAAGTTGTTTCTTAATGATATCCGCTTGCATTGGTGTAAAACTTGTCACTTGACCAAGCCCAGAGCTAGAAACCACCAGAGGGCCACTAAACCAAGTCGATGGCGAAAAAACCTTTACACCCGCACACCCTGATAACAAGACAGCTCCACAGAGTAGAGAAACCTTCAGCAACGGCGATAATCCATTATTACTGTTCAACTTTGCATGTTGGGACATATCATCCTCTTTTATGAGTCGCATAATGCATATTGTGACAATTTATTTACTAAAACATTCCATGGAAAGTTAAATAAATAGTCAATTAACTTAAAAATCCGTTTCGTGCGTTAATTTTTTCGAATAAATCAAACGTTCAGGTTGTTCTTCTTCATACAACATTTTTTCAAACATGCAGATAGCAGCATCAGACTCTTCACTCACTAATAATTCTATTCTTCCGCAGCCTCTGGCTATCAGTTTTTTTTCTAGTCGACTCACTAATGCATTAGCAATACCACGGCCACGATATTCAGGGTGAACGGCAAGATAAACAGCGGTGCCACGGATGCCATCGTAGCCCCCCATAATAGTACCGACAACTTCACCGGCAACTTCAGCCACTAAAAATAAGTCTGCCCCACACTGTAATTTGCGTTCAATATCGAGTTCAGGATCTCCTGAAAACTCATTGAGAGCACAACGCTCCCATAAGGTCAGGACGTCTTCATAATCACTTTGCCGAAAGACTCGTATTTCCATCTCATTTGCCTACTTAAGCTAATCTTTCTGCCATTATCTCTGCTTTTGCAACACAATCAATATTCAATATGCCTTTCTTCGAGCAAAAGGGTATACTTTAACCATTATTTTTTTGCTATGGTTCTATTATAAAACAATGAATTACCCAGATATTGATCGCGTAAAAGCCTATTTGCAGAATTTGCAAGAGACTATTTGCCAAAAAATTACTGAGCTAGATGGTAAGGAAACTTTTCTAGAACAAACATGGGAACGAGCTGAAGGTGGTGGCGGTCGCAGCCGAGTACTAACTAAAGGGGCATTATTTGAACAAGCCGGGGTTAATTTCTCGCATATTAAAGGAGAAAAGTTACCTGCATCAGCCTCTGCACATCGGCCCGAGCTTGCTGGCCGTAGCTACCAAGCAATGGGCGTCTCTCTCGTTATTCACCCTCTGAATCCTTACATTCCAACTACCCATGCTAATGTTCGTTTCTTTATCGCTGAAAAAGAAGGTTGTGAGCCCGTTTGGTGGTTTGGTGGCGGTTTTGATTTAACCCCTTTCTATGGTTTCCATGAAGATGTCATCCACTGGCATACCGTTGCTCGTGATCTATGTCGCCCTTATGGCACTGATGTATATCCTAAATATAAAAATTGGTGCGATGAATACTTTTTCCTGAAACATAGAAATGAACCTCGTGGTGTTGGTGGACTATTTTATGATGACCTTAACCAAGGTGGTTTTGAGTCTTGTTTTAGCTTCACTCAAGCGGTGGGTAATGGTTTTTTAGATGCTTATGTCCCGATTGTTGAAAAACGCCGAGATCATGTATGGGGTGAAAGAGAGCGTCAATTCCAATTATATCGTCGCGGCCGCTACGTAGAATTCAACTTAGTATGGGATAGAGGTACATTATTTGGCTTACAAAGCGGAGGCCGCACAGAGTCAATTTTAATGTCAATGCCACCACTTGTTCGCTGGGAATACGACTATCATCCCGAACCTAGTAGCCCAGAAGCTGCCCTCTATACTGAATTTTTAGTCTTAAATAAAGAGTGGGTTTCGCCATAATTAATAACACTGGTTTATAAATTAAGGTAGAAAGATAACCGTTCTACCTTTCTAACATAAAATAACAATAATTGATTTTAAAGCTTAAATATCAGGTAGTTACAAAACAATCACGACAGATTATGATTCCATTTCACCCAACTGAATGGAGTTGTAATATGAATCAAATTTTAGGCCGTTCATTATTATCACCTTGTTTATTAGCAAGTTTAGTAACTAAATCAGGCCATACAGACTTAAAATCAACGCTCACGCATATCAATGATATTATGAGCCGAACCTATTCACATGAAGATGCATTATTCCACCGCAATAATCTTTCAACTTGCCCTATAGATATGATAGGAAAGCGTTATAATCGCTTTATTCGCGATGCTCAACGCCCTGTCCCACATAAAAATCACTGGCATTCCGACCTGCCAATTTGTGAACGTTCAGGACTTCCACCTGATAGCCATATGCCACATGATGACTACGCGGTGATTATGCGCGAAGAAGATACTCATGCACCATCAAAACCAGCGGGGCAAGTATTTAATTCAATTGGCATTATTCGTACCTTTTTTAAGGAAAAATTAAATATTGACCAAATTTTTGGCTGTTCTGCTGATATTAATGCGGTTATCCATTATGGAACAAACTACGCTAATGCATTTTGGAATTCTCAAGCTATTTTCTTTGGTGACGGGGATGGAATCGTTTTTGGTCCATTCTATAATGACATCGATATAATCGCTCACGAACTGGCTCACGGCTTCATTAGTTCAAAAGCTGATTTTAGATATACTTACCAATCTGGTGCGCTCAATGAGTCTGTCGCAGATGTACTTGGGATTATGGTGAAACAATATTTAAATAATGAAACAGCTGATACTTCTAATTGGTTACTAGGCGAAAATTTATTTATTGACCAAATAAACGCGCCGGCACTACGTTCTATGATAAATCCAGGGGATGCTTATTATCTTTCTGACGATGTTAGAGATCCACAAGTTGGTCATATGTCTCAATATCAGGATTTACCTATTTTTGTTGATAATGGCGGCGTACATATTAATTCAGGTATCCCAAATAGAGCCTTTTACCTATTAGCTAAGAGTCTTGGAGGTTATACATGGGACATCGCCGGTAAAATTTGGCTTGAAGCTGTGTCTGACAACAAGGTGACAAAAAAGGCAACATTTATCGAATTTGCTGATGCAACGATCCGTGCTGCTAAGAAATTATTTGATGATAATATCGCGCAAAAAACACAGCAAAGCTGGTTAGATGTTGGATTAGTTGTAAAACTGCAATAATTTATATAAACAGTATTAAACTAATTTAAGATTAATTTTTCTATAAAACATAAAGGCCGATAATAAAGAGCTTAAAACAACTCTTTTATTCAGCCTTATTAATCAAACCTGCACGTTAACGTTTTTTCTTTTTTCTGCCTGGTTGTGTAAACTTTTTACGTGTCGGGTTTTCTGGTTTTACTTTAGGTTTACTTGGCGAATTCTGCTTTGTATTACTTTTGTTAGCAGAAGCTGACTTCTGTGGCTTTTTCAATTTTACATCTGATTCAGATTTTTCCATCATATCAAATAATTCAATCAGTTCATCATCTGTTAAATCACGCCACTCCCCGACAGGAATGCCTGTTAACTTAACATTCATGATGCGAACACGTTCAAGTTTAGTGACTTCAAAACCAAAGTGCTCACACATACGACGAATTTGACGGTTCAACCCCTGTACAAGGGTAATTCTAAAAACAAAAGGGGCCTCTTTCTTGACCTTACATTTTTTCGTCATTGTACCAAGAATGGGTACTCCAGCCCCCATTCCACGAATAAAGTCATCTGTTACGGGTTTATTGACAGTGACTAAATACTCTTTTTCATGAGAATTGCCTGCCCGTAAAATTTTATTCACCAAATCCCCATGGTTGGTGAGAAAAATTAGCCCTTGAGAGTCTTTATCTAAGCGGCCAATCGGGAAAATTCGGGTACTATGATTAACATAATCAACAATATTATCTTTTTCACCACTCTCTGTCGTACTAACAATACCGACAGGCTTATTAAGTGCGATTAACACTAAATCTTCTTCATTACGCGGTTCGATTAATTGCCCATTAACTTTTACCACGTCACCAGCAAAAACTTGGTCGCCAATTCCTGCACGCTTACCATTAATAAATACATTACCCTGTTCAATATAACGGTCAGCTTCACGCCTTGAGCAAATACCACTTTCACTAATATATTTGTTTAAACGTGTAGAAGAACGAGTGTCCATAATTTTCCTCAATCTTTGATTCTTACCCTACGTTCATCATGATATATGTTATTAACGTAAGGTCGATATTCATTCTTAAAGTATTATCCAGATAATATTAAAAAGCCGTAACATAATGACTTTGTTACGGCTTTTATGCGTTCAATAGGGCTAATTAATCTTTCATCAGTGCCTTATTGACTAGCGTTTTTTCAAATGCTGCATCAAACGCTTACGCTTACGCAACTGGGTTGGCGTTAACTTATTTTTCTTATCTGCATAAGGGTTTTCCCCCTCTTTAAACAGAATTCGAATTGGCGTTCCCATCACTTGCAATGAACGGCGGAAGTAATTCATCAAATAACGCTTATAGCTATCTGGTAAATCAGAAACTTGGTTACCGTGGATCACCACAATTGGTGGATTGTGTCCCCCCGCATGGGCATACTTCATTTTAACACGACGACCGCGAATAAGCGGTGGTTGGTGCTCATCTTCTGCCATCTTCATGATACGAGTTAATAATGCAGTACCTACTCGACGAGTTGCAGACTCATACGCTTCTTGCACTGACTCAAATAGGTTCCCCACACCACTACCATGCAGTGCAGAAATAAAGTGAATACGCGCGAAATCAACGAAACCAAGGCGCAGTTCAAGCATGTCTTTAACGTGCTCGCGGTCTTCTGGCTTCATACCATCCCATTTATTGACTGCAATCACCAATGAACGACCCGCATTGAGGATAAAGCCAAGTAAAGATAAATCTTGGTCTGAAATACCTTCGCGTGCATCGATAACTAAGAGTACGACGTTCGCGTCTTCAATCGCCTGCAATGTCTTGATAACAGAGAATTTTTCCACTGTTTCTGTAACTTTTCCACGCTTACGCACACCGGCGGTATCGATTAAAATGTACTCACGCTCATCGCGTTCCATTGGAATGTAAATGCTGTCACGTGTAGTTCCCGGCATATCAAACACCACAACACGCTCTTCACCTAAAATACGGTTGGTTAATGTCGATTTACCGACATTCGGACGGCCAACGATGGCTAATTTAATTGGTAATGTTGTTGGGTCGAAGTCATCTTCTTCGTCTTCATCAAGCTCACCTTGAGCTTCTAACTCAGCCCAATATGCCGCATTTTCTTCTTCCTCAGTCAGCTCAACTTCTTCCTCGTCTTCTCCCACAAAAGGTTTCAACGATTGTTCAATTAGCTGAGTAACACCGCGACCATGTGATGCCGCGATCGGGTGAATTTCGCCTAGGCCAAGAGAATAAAAATCTCCGATTGCCGTAGTTACATCAATTCCATCGGTTTTGTTTGCGACTAAATAGGTTTTTTTCTTGCGACTACGAAGATGTTTGGCAATGCCTTCATCAGCGGGCATTAACCCGGCTCTTGCATCAACCATAAACAGAACAATATCTGCCTCTTCAATTGCTTGCAAGGACTGTGCTGCCATGTGCGTTTCTACGCCTTCCTCAGTCCCATCGATACCACCCGTGTCAATAATAATGAATTCATGCCCTTCAACTTCAGCACGACCATATTTACGATCACGAGTCAGACCGGGAAAGTCCGCTACTAATGCGTCACGGGTACGGGTTAAACGGTTAAATAACGTGGATTTTCCTACGTTTGGACGCCCTACCAGCGCTACGACGGGTATCATTTTTAGATGCCTCACAACTTTTATTAACTAAAGGAATTCTGAGGCTTTAACTCAGAAAACAAAAAAACGAAACGGCTCCTGTCTTCAGGAACCGTTGATTTTATCGATAAATTGGCGGTTTGTCAGAAAATTAACGTGTTAACAGGTAAACTGTTCCGTTTTTTGTCTGAACCATTAGCTTATCACTTGCAACCACTGGACGACTGTGAATACCGGAGCTGTTTAATTTGTTTTGTGCGACAAACCCGCCCGTACTCATGTCTAGCCAATGCAGATAACCTTCTTTATCACCGACCACAAGATAACCATTATACATTTCTGGCGCAGATAGCCCGCGGTTTAACAGATCTTCCTGTGTCCACAGCGTTACACCATCGCTTTTGCGAACAGATAACACGCGGTCATTTTGGTCGACAAGATACAGGTTTTCACCTGACATCACCATGTCATTGATTGAGCCAAGCTCGCGTTTCCACAGAATTTGGCCTGAACGCATATCCAGCGCTGCTAAAGTACCATTATAAGCAATCGCATACACTTTACCGTCATCAATAATTGGTGTCATATCGACATCATTTAAGCGGCCGATTTCTGTCGAACTTGTCACTTGCGAAATACGTTGTTGCCAAATTAATTGGCCTTGAGACAATAGCACCGCACTGACACGGCCGTTATCCCCACCGACAATCGCAGCACCAAAAGCAACCGCAGGAGCAGATTCACCACGTAATGACAACGATGGGGTATCCATGTTAACGGTCCACTTGATTTCACCACTATTGACATCTAAAGCTTGTAGTTGACCATTACTGGTGTGAATAATAACAAAGTCGTTACTCACAACAGGTTTAGAAAGGGCTTCGCCTGCAACTTCGACATCCCAAGCAACTTGGCCATCTTCTTTATTCAGAGCAATAACGGTTCCGCGCTCAGTACCCACAAAAATTTTGTCGCCATCAACGGTTAAACCACCGGATAGCAATGCTGACAAGTTAGCAGAAAGAAAACCTGTTCGTTTAGATAAATCGACTGACCACAGTTCTTTGCCACTATCGAGTTCAAAGGCTTTAACTAAACCTTTACGGTCTGCTGCATAAACCGCTGAACCATCCCAAACAGGTGATAATTCAGAATAAAATTGTTCAACACCATTTCCAACCGATTTATCCCAAACAATTGATGGGGTGAATTGATTTTCAACCTGTGGAAGTGGCGCCATGATAATAGAATCAGTTTCGCTGGAACAACCGGCAAGTAAAGCTGAAGCGACTAGGCCAACTAAAAGTGTTTTGCGCAACTGCATGTTTGTCGTTTCCTTTCTTCTTATGAATTAGATACGTTGTTCAACTTCAGAGTCAAAATACCTCTAATAGATTGAGAGCCTTCACTTTCTAACCCCTGAGCATAAGCGGCTTTTGCACCTGCTTTATCGCCCTTATGGAGTAAAGCATCACCACGGACATCCTGTGCCGTTGCTTGCCATGATTTACTTTTAATATTTGCAACTGACGCTATCGCGCCATCAGCATTACCTTGGGCTAATTGCACTCGCGCTAAACGCAAGTTAATTAAATCTTGCATATCCACGGTTTTTGCCTTGGCTAGTGCATTGGTCAATGCAGTTTGTGCATTCGCTAAATCGCCTTTATCCACCGCGATTTGCGCAAGCTCTAAGCCCATCATCGCACTGTATACATCGTCGGTTTCAGCCGCGAATTTTTGCGCTGCAACAATACCTTGCTCTGAGCCTGAACGTAATTGGCTATTTACTGCTTCAAACTTTTGCGCACTTTCCTGCAGTACATTCGTTTTATGAGACTGCCAGTAATTCCAACCAAATACACCACCAACGCCAATTACGAGGCCAACAACTAATGCCACGCCATTATTCGCAAAAAAGCGTTTAATCGCATCGACTTGATCATTTTCGTTTGTATAGACTTCCACTTGTCTCTCCTTAACCTAATAACTCGGCGATGCGTGACGCCATAAGTTGCTGCGAAATGGTTTCTTGTACGCCTGTGCGTAAATCTTTCAATGTGACTTCGCTATTTTTAATTTCATCTTCCCCCAAGATCAGTGCAATTTTAGCGCCTTGTTTGTCCGCTCTAGCTAACTGTTTCTTGAAGTTACCGCCACCGTGGTTAGTCATTAACCGTAGTGTTGGTAGTGCATCACGTACTTTTTCGGCCACTAACATCGCTGCTTGCTGGCTATCTTCGCCAAAAGAAGCAAGATAAACATCAGCAACTGAAGCATCCGCTGTAAATTCTGGGTTCACTTCTTGGACTAATAGCACCATTCGTTCCATACCCATGGCAAAACCAACCGCAGGTGTTGCACGACCGCCTAATTGTTCAACTAAGCCGTCATATCGACCGCCCGCGCAAACTGTGCCTTGTGAGCCCAGTGCCGTTGTTACCCACTCAAAAACGGTGCGGTTATAGTAGTCAAGACCACGAACTAAGCGTTGATTAACACGATATTGAACCCCTGCAGCTTCTAATAACTTACATAAGCCATCAAAGTGCTCACGTGATTCGACATCAAGGTAATCAAACAGTTCAGGTGCATCATTCAATAAAGCCTGAATTTCTTGATTTTTAGAATCTAAAACGCGTAAAGGATTTGTATACATGCGACGCTTACAATCTTCATCCAGCTTGTCTTTATGCTGTTCTAAGAAAGCAACTAAAGCCTCACGGTAATTGGCACGCGCTTCTAATGAGCCAATCGAGTTCAGCTCTAAAGTCACATGCTCACTTATGCCTAACGCTTTCCACCAGCGCGCCGTCATTAAGATGACTTCAGCATCGATATCAGGACCAGCGAGACCAAAAACTTCAGCCCCTAACTGGTGAAATTGACGATAACGGCCTTTTTGTGGGCGCTCATAACGGAACATAGGTCCTAAATACCACAAACGCTGTTCCTGATTGTACAGCAAACCATGCTCAATACCGGCACGAACACAACCAGCGGTATTTTCAGGGCGTAATGTCAGACTTTCATCGTTACGGTCATTGAAAGTGTACATTTCTTTTTCAACGACATCCGTCACTTCACCAATCGCTCTGCGAAATAGCGGGGTCTGCTCTACAATCGGGGTACGAATTTCACTAAAACCATAACCCTGTAAAATATTTTTCAATGTTGCTTCGATTTTCTGCCATACACGCGTGTCAGCTGGTAAGTAATCATTCATGCCGCGAATGGCTTGGATATTTTTTCCCACTTTATTTCTCTATTTTCAGAATTACATAAGTTTGATTATAAGAGCGAAATATCATCTGGTTCAATCAACAAACACCAATTACTGATACTAATCGGGATTTATCTGTCAATTTGTACGGTGAGCGACCGATTTTAGAAAAAAATGCGGACGATTGATATAGTGTTTGTTCTAAACATGCCAAACGACTCAGTGAGCCGCTTAGCAGTAGAATACACAAAATTAGTCTTTTAAGTTGACTTCAATCCGCTTGCTTTCATCCATCATCGCCGCTTTGGCTCGAATTTTAGCCTCTAACTGATCGATAATGTTGTCATTATCAAAACGCTCTTTTTGACGTTTACCGTCTTCATAAAAACCGCTCTTGGTTTTTGCCCCTGCAACGCCTAGCGTAGAAACTTCCGCTTCACCGGGACCATTAACCACACAGCCAATAATCGATACATCCATAGGTGTAATGATATCTTCTAAACGCTGTTCTAATTCATTCACTGTACCAATCACATCAAATTCTTGCCGTGAACAAGTTGGACAAGCAATAAAATTAATACCACGCGAACGAATCCGCAGTGATTTTAAGATATCAAAACCCACTTTAACTTCTTCAACAGGGTCAGCTGCTAAAGAAATACGCAAGGTATCACCGATACCTTCAGACAGTAACATTCCTAAACCAATTGCAGATTTTACTGAACCTGCACGGGCACCACCGGCTTCGGTAATACCTAAATGCAGAGGTTGATCGATTTTATTCGCTAATAAACGGTAAGAGCCGACAGCAAGAAATACATCTGATGCTTTTACGCTGACCTTAAACTGATCAAAATTAAGTCTGTCTAAGATGTCCACATGGCGCATTGCTGACTCAACTAATGCCTCCGGTGTTGGCTCGCCGTACTTCTCTTGAATATCTTTTTCAAGGGAACCACCATTAACCCCAATACGAATTGGAATATTGTAGTGGCGTGCGCAATCAACAACTTGGCGAATACGTTCTTCGCTACCAATATTACCTGGATTAATACGCAAGCAATCAACGCCGTATTCCGCTACTTTTAATGCAATACGATAGTCAAAATGGATATCCGCCACCAGTGGAACATTAACTTGTTGTTTAATCAGTTTAAATGCTTCAGCGGCATCCATGGTAGGAACAGAAACACGCACAATATCAACACCAACACGCTCAAGGGATTTTATTTGGCGAACGGTGGCTTCGACATCAGTTGTACGGGTATTAGTCATTGACTGGACAGCGATAGGTGCGCCATCGCCTACTGGCACGCTACCTACGTTGATACGAGTGGATTTACGTCTTTTTATCGGTGATTCATTATGCATTTTGGTTTAATTCTCCGAACGTCCATGTGCTCTTTGTTACCGTGGTACTCTTTGTTACCGTGATATTCTTTGTTACCGTGATATAGTTTTAACGATTATTTTTATACGCTCAACTATACACAAGAAAGCAAACTATAGCCTATCAAAAAAGATGTTTTCGGATATAGTTTGCTTCTTTTTGCCTGTCTGTTTTTAGGCTTCAGGTAACTTCAATTTTGCCGGACGTTTCGCTTTAATGAAGCGGCTTAAATCAACAGTATTGCCTTGAAACTGTACAGTGACATTCGCAGGTGCACCAATGTTCAAGCGATAAGGTTGCGGCCCATCAAGTTCCAACTTATCACCACTATTTTTGGTGCCACTGAATAAGATTTTATTATTTGCATCACGAATTTCTAACCAGCATTGGCCAGTAAAATTCAATACTAGGGCTTGGCTGCTTACAGCAACAGGTTCAGTCGTTTCTGTATTTTGTGTTCTGTCTAATGCAACTGAAGATTGTGGTGCATTAGGTAATGGAATTGTTCTGACCGGCTCAGTAATAGGGTCAGTCGCTAATACGGGCTCTTGAGTTTGTAATTCAAGAGTATTTTCCGGTACAACAGGCACTGTATCAGTTGAGGCGACCTCTGTTGATGTCAGTAATTCAACTGGTGTGGTGTTGTTATCTTGTTGGGACAAAATCAAATCATTTTGATTTGCCATTGAAACTAGCTCATCTTTTTGGGCGTTATGATCTTGCCACCACCATACGCCAACCATTGCGATGAGAACAATCACAATCAACCAAGTCAGTTTCATTAACCAACCTTCACGCTTTTTGCGTTTTTTCCCCAAAGAATAACTTTGCATAGGAGAAACTTTGGCTAATGTAACGGTTTCTTCTGTTTTCATATACGTTTTTAATTCGCTCTCGGGTATGCCTACCATACGAGCATAAAGGCGAATATAACCACGCAAAAATGTCGGTTCCACGCCAGCGGGAGCAATATCTTGTTCTATCTCTTTTACCGTACTGATTTTAAGGCATAATCGTTCTGCAACAACATCTTGGGTTAGACCCATGCGCTCACGTGCTTGCGTCAATAATTGTCCTACTGTGGTCGTAGCTTGTTCGGTATTATTTTCGATAGTCATTTGCTGGCAACACTATTTCCAAGTTTAAAAGATATAAAGCGAACATTGAGCAGCTTTATTCGTCAATAATTTATCATCATGTTGAAACAACAATTAAATTTTTCTTATTGCTTCTACTATTGTAGGTGAACAAAGGCGTATTGTAGGTGAACAAAGGCGTTTTGCCTAACTCTAAAACGCCCTAAATCATCACCTAATTCACTGATTCAAGCTTATTTATAAATCAGACTGTTTTTACCTTGATAGGTTCCCCTGCTAAGCGTTTTTTCAACGTTCGTTTTGTTCTGTCGATCACGTCGCCAGCAAGTTGCCCACAGGCAGCATCAATATCATCACCCCGCGTTTTGCGCACTATCGTGGTGAAACCATATCCCATCAATACTTTACAAAAACGGTCAATACGACTGTTCGAACTTCTACCGTATGGCGCCCCTGGGAACGGGTTCCATGGAATTAAGTTAATCTTACTCGGTGTATTTTTTAAACATTCCGCTAATTGATGTGCTTGCTCAACACTGTCGTTCACGTGATCTAACATCACATACTCAACGGTTACTCGCCCTGCATTAGCATTCGATTTCGTTAAATAACGATTCACACTGTTGAGGAAGGTTTCAATATTGTATTTTTTATTAATTGGAACGATATCGTCACGGATATCATCTGTTGGCGCATGCAATGAAATCGCTAACGCAACATCAATCATATCCCCTAGTTTATCCAGTGCAGGTACAACACCTGAAGTGGAAATCGTGACACGGCGCTTAGATAAACCAAAACCGAAGTCATCTAACATAATTTCCATCGCAGGAACGACGTTATTCAAATTCAGCAATGGTTCGCCCATTCCCATCATCACGACGTTGGTAATTGGACGGCGTCCACTGGACTTTAGCGAACCAATAATTTTGGCTGCTCGCCAAACCTGACCAATAATTTCTGAAACACGTAAGTTACGGTTGAAGCCTTGTTGCGCCGTCGAGCAGAATTTACATTCCAATGCACAACCTACTTGTGAAGAAACGCACAATGTTGCACGGTCTGCTTCTGGGATATATACCGTTTCAACCAGTTGGTCACCCACTTTGATTGCCCACTTAATGGTGCCATCTGATGAACGCTGTTCATCAGCAACTTCCGGTGCACGGATTTCCGCGACTTCTTTCAGTTTTGCTCTAAGGACTTTATTAATATCGGTCATTTGGTCAAAATCATCATAGCAATAATGATAAATCCATTTCATGACCTGATCCGCGCGGAATGGTTTTTCACCCATTTGAGCAAAGAACTCGCGCATTTGCTTGCGGTTTAAATCAAGTAAATTGGTTTTTTGGTTCGTTTTTTCTGGTGTGACAGAAATAGCGGAAGAAGTTGCACATTGTGCATCTGTCGTCATATCAGACATGGTGTATTGCCTCGTTGTTACACTTTCGGCAGTGCTAGTGGTGAGTATAGCACGACGTAATTTTTGCGGTCTTAAAAATATAATCGCCCCGCTAATCATAGCAGGGCGTCGCATTGTACAAACTTTATAACAATAATGCTAATGCATTAGTTAAAGAAGTCTTAGCGTGGGCAGATTTCATCCGCAGTGAAGAAATACGCGATTTCACGTGCAGCAGATTCTTCAGAGTCTGAACCGTGAGTTGCGTTTTCAGTGAAACTGTCTGCATAGTCTGCACGTAAAGTACCCGCTAATGCGTTATCTGGGTTAGTTGCACCCATCAGGTCACGGTGACGTTGGATTGCGTTTTCACCTTCTAACACTTGCAGCATGATAGGGCCTGAAGTCATGAATTCAACCAGACCTTCAAAGAAAGGACGGCCTTTGTGTTCAGCGTAGAAGCCTTCAGCTTGCTCACGAGTCAAATGCATCATTTTAGCAGCGATGATTGTGAAACCCGCGCTTTCAAAACGGTTGTAGATTGCACCAATAACGTTTTTCTTCACAGCGTTTGGTTTAATAATAGAAAATGTACGTTGAACAGTCATAAATAACCTCTTAGCGATTCATTAGGCCTTTATTCTTTATTCTTCCCTGTGACTTAGGATGTAAGAACTTAAAATAGGCATGTTGTAGTTTTTTATATTATTTCTAATTCTATTGTTAGGCTTTTAGACTTCAAAAGCAACCATATCTAGGAAAAAGAAAAATAAGGCGATGATTATAGGGGCTCTGATTACAATTTCCTACAGTCACAACAACATTTTGTTAAACTTTTTATAGCAAAAAACACTATTTTTTCGGGTAAGTCACGTTTTTCATCTATTACTTCACTCTAAAGCTCATTGCCGTCACTTGGCCGCTTAAATCTAATACCGAAATTTGGTAGTTTCCACTTTTATCAAGTGTCAGCAAAATAGAACCGTTTTGCTCGGTTGTATTCACTTGTTCTCCGTTTAAAAACCACCATTTCTGCCCTTGTCCACCCTGCGTGACTAAACGTAAATCTAAGCTGGTTTTCCCGGGTAGACGCTGTAAAACTTCCCCATCACGGATACCAGAAATCAATAATGGCGGCATTTCTAGCTTCAATGGCGGGCAAGCTGAATCCGCCTTAGGTAACCGATTTTCCCGTTTCTCACTGCTTGGTAACCATGACTCCACAGTAATCGGCCATAAATGTACTTCTTTTTCCTGTGCATTTGGGCAATCTGCCGCGACTTGTTGCCCTTTGTCATTCACCCAGATTTTTTGTCTTAATCCTAATAGTGACTCTTGGTCTCGCGCCATTAACGTGGGTGGAATGGTGTTATCCAAGATCCAACTAAGACGCCTTTGGCGGCAATTATTATCATCTTTCAGTAATGAAGTTCCTCCCGGCCAACAGATCACCGCTTGGCTCACACTGGCAGGTTTCACATCTTTTGGTAGCGGTTCGTGGGATTGATAGATTTTGCTCAGTAACATGCCATTAATTTGATTCATAATCGGAATAGCGGTTGCAAAGCCTAGCTGCCCTGCTACAGGCGTTGCATCTGGCCGACCAACCCAAACGCCGATGGTATAACGCGGATTAACACCAATCGCCCACGCATCACGATAACCATAACTGGTTCCCGTTTTCCATGCCAAATTGAGTTGCCCTGCTAAATTAGCCTCAGGAACAGGGCGTGCTTCCCTGCCCATAATACGACGCACTATCCATGCAGCTCCTGGTGACATCAGCGCCCTATCGCGAATTTCATCGGTTGGTTTAAAGCGTAACGGTGACACATTACCTTTTCGCGCAAATGCGCTATAGGCAGAAACTAAATCTTCCATCCGTGTGGCTGTGCCGCCTAAAATCAGTGACAAGTTTGGTTCACTCCCTAACGGAAAGCGCAGCTCAGTCCCAACATTGCGTAGTTGAGCGGTAAATCGTTTACTGCCATACACATCTAATAACTGAACCACCGGTAAATTCAATGAACGAACGAGAGCATCGCTAACACTCACTGGCCCATTAAAACCACTGTCAAAGTTCCCTGGACGGTAATCATTAAAGCGCCGTGGAACATCTTGTAATAACGATTCCGCATGGATGAGCCCGTCATCCATTGCTAATGCATATAAAAATGGTTTTAACGTTGAGCCTGGAGAGCGCCAAGCGCTAATCATGTCCACATGGCCAAAACGGCTATCATCTTGAAAATCAATTGAGCCAATATATGCTTTCACTGCCATATCTGTATGATCAACCACCAAAATTCCCAATGATGTTTGTTTTGGTAGTTGGTTTTTCCAATTCATGGCCATGTCTTCCAGTTGCCTTTGCAAACTGGCATCGATAGTGGTTTCAATGATGGACTGTTGCGTATCTTTGGTCACCCGCCTTGCAAGCAAAGGGGCTGAATGTGGGTTCTTCCTCGGTGCTAACCAAATTTGTTCTTGTTTAATATCGGCAACTTTTTCAGAGCTCCAGACTTGGTATTCCTCTAGTCTATCCAATACTTTATCACGGGCGGCTTGTGCCCTTTCTGGATATCTATCCGGTCTTAAACGGCTCGGAGCTTGCGGCAATACGGCAAATAATGCCGCTTCACTCGCCGTCAATTTTGCCGGTGACTTATTCAAATATACCCAGCTAGCTGCGCCAATACCTTCAATGGTTCCGCCATACGGAGCACGGTTTAAATACATTTCTAAAATTTCATCTTTCGAATAGTGATATTCGAGTTGAGCCGTACGCCAAAGCTGTTTCAGCTTACCGCCCAGTGTTCTTTCATGGGGGTCAATTAACCGTGCCACTTGCATCGAAATGGTACTTCCGCCCGACACAATACGCCCTGAACTCACAAACTGCCCCGCGGCTCTAATCAGCGAAAACGGGTTTACCCCCGGATGACGATAAAAATGACGATCTTCATACGTTAGTAACGCTTCGATAAAATCAGGAGAAACCTCTTCGAGTGTAACAGGAAAGCGCCAAATTCCCTCTTTGTCTGCAAAGCGCCACAATGGTGTACCATCCGCTGCAACCACGGTTCGTGCCATTTCAATTTGCTTAATCGGCAACGGCCAAATTTTATCAGCGGCTAAAAAAGCCAGTGGCAAAATAATGACCAACAGAACCAGTGTAATGCCTGTGCGACGTAACCATTTTTTCATTGATGGGAGTACCGAAAATAAATTAAAAAAGCCCTTATATCTGAGTATCAATATAAGGGCTTTAGAAGGTGATTAGCGAACGATTTCTAATTGGCCATCCGAGTAGCCAGTCGCACGCCAGTCAGGGACATACATTGATTCAACTTGTGGTACCGGAATACTATACACACCCGGCGTTACCGCTCGCGCTAAGTAGACTAAGGTAGTTGGGCGGTATTGCTGAACTTCAACCGCAGCCACAAAACGGTCATCACGATATTCCATATGGCGTATTTGCGATTGCTGCATATCATCAATTAATTCTTGCAAGTTCGGCGCGGACTCACTCAAATTAGCGCTACTGTTCGCTAAATTTTGGTTTTCCAGTTCTAAGCCTGCTGGCAGCAAGTCAACCACTAACGCATCTGGCACACTTTGGGATGCTTGAACTTCCAATTTAACCACCACCATTTCACCGCTTCTTAATCTATCTAATGAAATGCGATTGCCTTTCATATCATAGTAGCTACGAGTAATACCTAATACATTCGAGCTTGGCTTTGGTGAATGTTGTGGATAACCCACCACATTTAAGCGTGTATACAGAGTATTCGTTCCACTGTTTTCGATGCTATAACCTGTCTCCAACTGATCTTTACTCAGGAACTCACTCACAGGTTTATCTGAGACCATCGGAGGTTCTTGGCCATTAATCGTAGCTTTCCACGGTGCTTCACTTTCATTTAAGTAAAAACGGCCCGCTAAATATAACGCATTGCTCTCTTGTGTTGAGAAATAACGTTGAGAAGTTAAATTATTAGACAAAGTTTGCAGTTTTTGGTCACGGGATTTTGGCATTAAATTATATTCATTTAATAGCGCAACAATCATCGCGTCATCACGGATCACCGAACCGTAATCCCCTACATAGCTGTAGCGGTTACGTTGTTTTTTCAGTCCGTCAATCACTGCACTCTCACCACGTGATTTATCACCCATCAAGTTCAATGCAACTCCAAGCTGAACCAGAGGTAAGCCACTTGCTGCAGCGTTTCTTTGGTTATAAAGTTGACGTAATGCGCCTAACGGTGCTTTTTGCTGTGATGCTAATACTAAACCTGCATAGGCCTGAGTAGCAAAACGAGCGCCCTCTTGGTTTTCCGTATACGGGTAGTTAATTTGGCTACCATCTTGTAAATAGCTCAGTAGACGCGTATTGGCGTTACTTATAGCCTCTTGCGGGACAGTAAAGCCACGTTGATTAGCTTTATTCAAGAAATCCGCCGCATACGCAGTTAACCAATATTCTTCGCGGCCGTTTCTATCCCACAGCGAAAAACCGCCATCATTACGTTGCATACTTAACAAATGTGGAATACCAATTTCAATCGCTTTATGGCGGTCTGCATCTGTTTGCGTTTTAATTCCTAACTTATTCAGTTCGGCTTGGGTTGAGAACAATGAAGGGTATAAACCACTGATAGTTTGTTCCAAACAACCGTATGGATAAGCAAATAACTCTCGAATATAACGTGAGATATCTAATGGCGGACGGCTGGTTAACAGGACTTGCCCTTCAATGGTATCCGGTTGCAGGCCAGCAATTTGGTTAGTTGGCAGTGCCCATGAAGTACCTGGCTCAATCGCGGTAGCAAAAGAAACCGTTTCTGCTGGCTGTGCCGGACGAACACCCACTTTCCAACTATTGCTGTAGTCTTTATTGGCTTCGCCTTGAATTTTCACGCCATTAATGGTCATCGACACTTCGCCTTCACCGAAGCCGTAGTCTGCTCTGACAGGTAAATTAATGGTGGTGCGTTTGCCTTTTGGTAACTCCAACTCACGGCTGCTGACGCCATCAAGTTTCACCATTCCTGATGCCTTGAAATTAACAGTCACATTTTGTGTGTTATCCGTCATATTGGTCAAATCAAGCGCAAAGTAAGACTTATCACCGCCCGCCATAAAGCGAGGCATCGACATTTGTGTCACTAATGGTGCCGCGACAATCACTTTGCTATCCGCATGGCCGAACTCTTTTTCATTCCATGCTTGGGCCATCACACGTAATTCCCCGTTAAAATCAGGGATAGCAAGGCTAATTTCACCCTCACCGTCTTTATTTAATGTGACAGGTTTGGCTTGCTCCGCAATGATTTGCACTTCAGTGAGTGGCTTCATACCACCACGCTCTAATGCCGCATCCTCGCTGTCACCACCAAAGCGTAAGTTAGCAATCTTACCTTGTCCTTCAATTAAGTGGCCATAAACGTCATACTGATCAACGCCATAGCGCTTGCGGCCAAAAAAGGCGTCATACGGGTCTGGGGTTTTGAAATCCGTGATATTTAATACACCAGTATCAACTGCAGATAACAGCACATTCACTTTTTCAGGTAACGGTTTGCCATCTTGCGCTGTCGCTTTAATTTTTACCGTTAAGTCTTGATTAGGGCGCATTTTGTCTGGCGTCGTTAAGGCCAATGCAATCTTACGGTTTTCATCTGCAATCGGTAAATGCAACACACCCACCGCACGTTTCACTGTGGCTTCTTTAGAGTCATCACCTGGACGAACAACGACGGCAGAAACGTATAAATCATGACGAGCCCACTCTTTATTGACTGGGATTTCAACGTCTAAGCCCTTTTCTGGTACATCAATTTCTTCCCACCACAGTGGGCCATTACTCGACTCGAGCAATATATAGCCTTTACCGGCTTTAGGGGATTCAATGCGAACTTTGGCTTTTTCACCCGGTAAATATGCAGGCTTATTCAGGCTGAGTTTCACTTGGTCAGGACGAACTGAACCGCTTCCCCCTGTGTTATCTTGCCATGAATACCCCGCCCAGAACTGGACGCTGGAAACGAGCTGATTCTCTGGGTTTAATACCTCTAAACGGAATGCCCCCCAATCCACAGGGAAGGAGACTTTCGCTGTACCGTCTTTGGCGATGGCAATATTTTCATTCGCCATGACGAGGTCTTTTTGGTCATAATTTGAAGACCAACCAGCACTTTCAGACCAACTCCAGTAATAATCGCGGCGTTCGTACACTAAACGCACGGTTAAGTTTTCTGCTGCCAGTTTATTACCCGCGGCGTCTGCCATAACTAATTCAAACTCAGCTAACGAGTTTTCATCCACATTGTGGCGTTTGACATAACGGTCTGTGCGGTAATCGTAAATTTCTTTTTTGGCGAATAATGGACGAATACCGACCAGTTTTTCCGCGGGCCAAATGGCTTGCTCAGCACGACGCGTCACAGGGCGACCACCTGCCTCAAGCAAACTGGCCTGCAAAACAGCTGAAATTGGTGAGCGAGTCGAGCTCCAATTACTGTTTGGAATTGAAATTACCGTTTCACCGTTGCTGTCCAGCGTCAAGTCAAATTCATCTAATTTACGAGGTAAGCCCTCTTCATTGACAGCGCCAAATTCAAAACCGGGTAATTTTGCTACCGCTTCACGATCTGCTTTTAAAACAATTTGGCCTTGCAACTGGTTATCTGCTGCAGGTGCTCCGTATAAATAACGGCCTTGAATATCAAAATCAACTGACTGGTCAGTTAAACGAGGAACATCACTGCCAACAATTTCCAGCGCCATGCGTTCTGGCATGAAATCTTCAACATTGAATTTGTAATAACGTTGCGGTGAACCGTCACCTAAATCAAAACGTAGCGACCAACCGCCCGTTTCTGCATTTTTAGGAATTTCAAATTGATATTGATATAACCCATTTTGGTTTTCTTCCGGCTGCCACACGAAACTACGAACCACTTGCCCATCTGTTTTTAATACATCAACTTTAACTGGCTGAGTTTTGACTGGGTTACCATCGCCATCACGCAATAGACCGTTTACCAGTAATAATTCACCTGGGCGATATAAATCGCGAGGACCGAAGGTGAAAAATTGTTTTGCGTAGCCTTCTGGCCCTGAAATATCAAATTCAGATAAATCAAGTGCTGGCTGCGTAAGATCAATCATACTGGTTTGCCCTTCATGGGTTGCCAGTAATAATTTTCCACCCGCTAATTTATCTAATTGAGCGTGACCATCACCATCTGTGCTACCTTTTGTCACTAACTGGCCTTTTTCATCCAAAATACGTAGCTCAACGCCTTTAATGGCAGAGCCTTTCGCTAAGGATTGCGTGAAAATATCGACACGGTCTTGGTAACTGTGTAGTGATACACCAATATCACTCAATGTGAAGACAGTTGCAGGGAATTGATAACTATAGCTGCCTGCTTTTTGCATGATGGCTAAATATACGCCATCTTGCTGTAACTCTTTGACATCTTTCAACGGCAGTAAAATGGTTTGGCGGGTATTTTTATCTGGATTTAAATCAAAACGGCCGGTATAAGCCAGCTCCACTTTGTCGAGAAACTCTTCGGAATACCAATACTCATAATTACTGCGGTATTGCCATTGCGCTAAAAATTGCGGTAATTGTTTTTCATCCACACGGAAGAAATTGACGTCGACCTTATCAACGTTCAAGGCAATCACAGGTAAGCCTTGGGCAACCTTGCTAGGTAATAACGAGCCTTTGCTCGCAAAACCAACGGTTGGGATGATTTGCGCCGTGGTAAGTTTTTTCTCAAAATTTTCGGTCGTCGTACGCTCATTAACCGCTTTAATGCCCGGGTTAATGGTGAGGTTTAATTCTTTAGACGGTGGAAGGTGGCGAAAACGTAATTCCATTTGGTTATCAGACAGTTCCCAAGCGCCATCTAACTTACCGGTTTTAACATCAATAAGGTTAATGTACTGGCCAAAATCTTGGTTGGCTTGCAGTGGAACAGAGAATGTCACCACCATGGCACTCGCACCATCAAGCTGCAATTCAGACGCATCCAAAATGGTGAGATCTTTCCCTGCATATTTTTTTACCATTTCTTCAGTGGAAAGTTTTGGTGCTGCTTTTTTCTGCTCTGCAACTGGCGCTGTTTTAGTTTGATTTTCTGGCGCTGTCGTGGAAACATTTGGCTCATTTTTGGTTGCTTCTTCTGTATTATCACAACCGGCCAATGCCACAACCGACGCCAACGCAAGTGCTAAATAACGCTTTTTGGTTTTTAGACCCGCCAATGAAGCCCAACTAGATTGTTGTTTCATTACCGCCCGCCCTTTAATTAGTTAAAATTTATTCTGTTTTTTAAGGTTTTAACAGGAGGTTAAAACCCACTATATACTTGCTTGGAAATGGCTAAAAATATGTCTAGATGAATATTGCCAATATTGTTTCAATTATCGAAATAATTTAACAGAATGTTATAAGAACACCTATCAGACAAAACGGAAAAAATGATGGACGAGAAAAACAGAGAAATGAAATAATATTTTTCAAATAGTAAGCAGAATATATCTTTAATAAATGAGCAATATGCATTTTATGAGTGAGAAAAGCATTTTCCTCACTCTATACATGAAATTATTAGGTGTTTTTTACTGGGATTGTGTCCCGCAAGAAGCTACCAAGGCGACGCTGATAAAAAGGCTGAATGTGTTGAGTAATAAAGTGGCTAACACCTTGCTCATTCTCATTTACCACACAAAAATCAATAGACTCGTCATCGGCTAAAAACTCACAAGCAAGTGTCCCCGCCTCATGAATAATGGAATCAATATTTTCTGCCCCTGCAGTAAACTCTAACGCTATCATTAATATTGGCATTTCTTCAGCGTCATCACTCTCTACTGCGGAGACCATAAAACCGCGTCTCACCACTTTGTGTTGTTTAAAAAATTCGCTAAGCGCCTCAACAATAGCCTGCGGCTGTTCCTCTAACGCACTTAATTTCAGTGATGAGCCTTTCGGTACGGTTAATTCAGTAAATTGGATCTCAGTTTCTTGGTTGGAACTGTTATTATTCGATTGCTGCGACATTGCCAATCCCCTGCTATTAAAAAGAAGTGCTTATTATACTCGCAAATACGTCAAGGTAAAAAAATAGGCACGAAAAGCCATCTTCCCGTGCCTGTTATTAATCAAACATAGTTTATTTTGATTTGCTGATTAATAAGTTTGCCAGTGTTCTTACACCTGTACCGGTTGCGCCCTCTGCCCATAAGCTAACTGCAGATTTACGGTAAGTCGCTGAGCAGTCAATATGCACCCAATTTTGACGATAATTTTCGACAAAATGCGATAAAAATGCCGCAGCGGTGCTTGCGCCTGCAGTGTGCGATGGTGCCGCGATGTTGTTCAAATCCGCGAAGCCAGATGGTAACTGTTGGCGATGGAACTCTGCTAATGGTAAGCGCCAGAATAATTCAAACTCAGCGTCTGAAGCATTCATTAAGTCAGCAACTAACTTGTCATCAAAGCTCAACACTGAATGGTAGTCATTGCCCACAGCGGTTTTCGCAGCGCCCGTCAAGGTTGCAGCATCAATGATCAGCGTTGGTTTTTCTTTGCTTGCATCAATTAAACCATCGGCTAACACTAAACGGCCTTCAGCATCCGTATTCATAATTTCAACGGATTTACCGTTACGGTAACGAATAATATCACCCAATTTGAATGCATTGCCGCTAACCATATTGTCAGCAATGCACAGGAACATTTTTACGCGTTTCTGTAAGCCACGAGAAATAGCTAGTGCCAATGAACCCGCTAAGGTTGCTGCACCGCCCATATCGGCTTTCATTGAATTCATGGAAGAAGAAGGTTTGATGCTGTATCCCCCTGAATCGAAAGTGATACCTTTGCCGACTAACGCAGCAAAAACAGGGGTATTTGGGTTGGCACCTGGGTTGTAATCTAACGCTAAAAAGACAGGTGGGCGACTTGAACCACGGCCAACCGTATGAATACCAGTATAACCCTGTTCTAATAAGTCATCGCCTTTAATAATACGGTAGCTAATGTCTTGTGCGCCCACGGTGCAGAGTAAATCAATGGCGCGTTGTGCGAGTTGTTCTGGCCCTAACTCTTCTGCAGGTGCGTTAATGACATCACGTACCCAATCAATGGTCCGAATACGGTTTTCTAATTCTTTGCGGTCTGCTTCAGGTAATACTGGCCATTCAATCGTTCTCGCCCCTTTTGGTGCACGAAAACCTTGCCAAAATGCCCAGCTTTTTTCTAAATCCCAGCCTTCGCCAGCCAAAGCAACATTGCGGATCCCTTGGCCATCTAATTTACGGCCAGCGCTTTGTACTGCACATAATTTACCTGCATGTTTCAGGTGGATTGTCATCCCTTTATCACTAGAGCTTAACAATGCGCCCTCACCCCAACAAGGTGCAGCAGGCTCACAAGAAATCATTACTGGCATAATTTGTTTTGTCATCGTTTTTCTCACTTTGTCTATTTTTGCAGACAGTAAAAGCCCATTTATTCTGTCGGCAGATGGCATTACCTTAACTGATAAATACCAATAGGGATATCATTATAGTGCTGATATAAAATAAAAAACCGAGCACATTTTCTAATGATTGCTCGGTCTTTAATATTAATTGCTGATTATTCGAACTCATCCAGCCAAACTAACAAAATGGCTTCTAGGACTTTCTCATTCGATTTTTGCGGGTCATCATCAAATTCTTCTAAGTCGCAAATCCACTGGTGCATATCGGTAAAACGTACAGTTTTAGGGTCGACATCTGGAAATGCGTCGTACAGTGCTTCACCGATTTCGCGGCTATTTGACCATTTTAAACTCATGTCTTTCTCTCATTATACGAACAATTATTTTTCGAATTATAATCCTTTGAATCATATCAACGGATCTCTTTCAGTTATTCTTCATTATACTATTTGTGAGAGGTAAATCGATAAGTGTTTCCAGGCAAGCCAGTGTAATACCTTGCTCTTTTAATGCAGTAAACAGGCCGCTTGATGATACATAAGGGTAACCCAACTTTTCCTTTATTCTTTGAATTCGTTTATTTTCAGTCGCTTCTGAACACCCCTGAATATAACTGATTTCTTTTACCTTACAGTGTGAAAGTAATAACCGTATGGTTATCATCTCTTTTCGTGTAAAACGAATATCACCAAAACGCATATATTTGTGTTCAGATAATAGCTGAGATCTCTCATTTTTTTTTATATCATCTAATTCTGAAGCCATAGGAACACAAGCTCTGAGCGGTAATAACAGCTCCGGAGTTTTTGACCATATCCTATGAGCATAATCTGCTAAAATCGGCTTTAAACTGTAAAATTGAATCATATCTGATAATGTCAATTGCCTATTAGCATTTATTGTGGTGATCTCAAAAATATCGCCATACCGACTACAAATATCTATTTTAAATTTATTTTTTGCCGCCTTTGCTAAAGTTTTCTGAAACGGACTAGAGTAAAAATCCCAATATTGAATTCTATATTTTAACCTCTCATTAACTAATAAATCTAAATCGTCACCCCAGCCTATTAATTGCCATTCATAATTATTAGATATTATATTCACACACTTATTCTTGGTGTTTATTTTATTGATAGTAACATCAATTTCATTCCAATCAAAAACACTTACAAACTGTTTTTTTAATTCATTACATGCATTCTCTATAAAAATATTTTCTATATTCATAAGGTCGCCTTACTCGCTAATCCATTGAATTTCCAATTAAGTAAAAAAGCAAAACCACAACAGCATAGGAAGCCCCCCACATACACTACTCCCAAATCCAACAATTGATTAATAATTAATGGAGTTAAACCACCAAATATTACAACTGTAGAATTAAAGCCTACGCCTAACGTAGCTACCTTCCCACCAGAAGCATGAACAAGAATAAAAGCAGAATTACACCAAATCATAGATATATAAATAGTCATAATTATTTGAGATAATATAATTAACCAAACCCCACCCTGAGTCATCATATAATATAACGGGACGGATAAAATAATTAGTCCTACAACCCCAACATTAAAAACTTTAATTGGAGAACTAACTTTATCCGTTATCCAAGAACATAAAAATACAGAAAATAATAATAACAATGATGATAACAAAGAGTAATATTTCTTACTTTCACCTAATGATAAATATTCTAGAATTAAAGACCATGATATATTTTGTGTGTAAAAGGTCACTGTCGCAGGTATTGCAACAATGAAAACACTTAAAACCTCTTTCAATTTAATTTTCCGTTGCTCTATGCTAATAGTCGGCTGCTCAGGTAGGTTACTTCTAAACCAAAAACTGATAAAAATATTTATTAAGCCAAGTAGTAAAGGAATACGCCAACCAACACTATCCATTTCCTTAACTGTCAATATACTTTCTAACATATAAATGATAAAGAATGCCATTATAAATCCCAATAATGAACTTATAGCGGCTAAAGCAGAAACTTTTGAAGTTTCATTTTTAGGGCAATTATAAAGTAGGTAATTAATTAATGATGGATACTCTCCTGCAAAACTAAAGCATAATGCAGATTGTAAAATCAGCATGACTATTGGCGTATACCCACCTAATAATTCAATAGGCAACAAGGCCATTAGTAATGTTGAAAAACCAGTCACTACACTTGTTAAAATTAAAGCTGCTTTTTTCCCTGACTTATCGGCAAAGCACCCAACAATGTATCCACCAACGGGCCGTAATATATATCTCAAGGCGAATATCCCCCAGATAATTTCAGATGCATTCCCTATATTAAGCTTATTTAACTCCTTAATAAGATAGACAGATATTGCTGCAAACACTGCAATATCATAATGCTCGAGCATATTACCAAGTGATATACCAAAACGATATTTCCATTTCATGGTGAAATTCCTTTTCATATCTAATTTTATTTAATTAGCAATTATATAAATGTTAAATTATTACATCTTAACCAAATGGAATTATTTAATTCGGACATACCTATAACACAAAAAATAAATCATAAAAAGCAAAAAATAAATTACCCCATCAAACCAGCTAATAAATAAAATCAAGCCACTTTATAATATTTAAATAATTTTAAAATTAAAAATAACCTAAAAATTCAAACACAATAAATCGCCATTAATACATATTAATGGCGATTTATTATTATTTTAAAATAATTCACGTTGTAGCTAGGCGGCGATTGAGAGTATCTCGGGGAGCATACAAAAGTATGTGACCCGAGTACTTGAAAGAAGCCAACAACGCTACAGCGTGAAGTATGACAAAAATTAGTGTTCGCGGGCGTGATTAATAGTATAACGCGGGATCTCTACCACTAAATCCTCATCCGTCACCAGCGCCTGACAACTTAGGCGACTTTCTGGCTCTAATCCCCATGCCTTGTCTAACATGTCGTCTTCGAGTTCACTGCTTTCTTCCAGTGAATCAAAGCCTTCACGAACGATGCAATGACAGGTTGTACAAGCACAGGATTTTTCACAGGCATGCTCAAGCTCAATACCGCTGCGTAGTGCAACATTTAAAATAGATTCGCCTTCTTGTGCTTCAACTACTGCACCGTCTGGACATAAATCACTATGAGGTAAAAAAACTATTTTAGGCATAATTATATCTCATCCACAGAATGGCCTGACAACGCTTGGCGAATGGACGTATCCATGCGACGCGCTGCAAACTCCTGCGATTGCTTATCCAGTTGTTTAATGGCATTTTCAATTACGATTGGGTCTGTACCCTCAACCGCTTTAATTAACTCATTGACCGCATTATCAATTTCTGACTCTTCTTCTGGCGTCAGTAAATTGCCATCTTGGGCTAATGCGCTCGTTAAACTTTCAAGCACTCTTGCTGCTTCAACTTTTTGCTCCGCTAAGCGGCGCGCATTTAAGTCATCTTGCGCGTTAGTCATTGAATCTTTAATCATGTTTGAAATTTCGTTATCCGTTAACCCATACGATGGCTTAACTTGAATCGATGCTTCTACGCCTGTGGATTTCTCCATGGCGCTGACACTCAGTAGCCCATCCGCATCGACTTGGAAAGTGACACGAATATGAGCGCCACCCGCGGCCATTGCGGGGATATCACGTAAAGCAAAACGTGCAAGTGAACGACAGTCTGCGACCATTTCACGTTCACCTTGTACCACATGAACGCTCATCGCCGTTTGACCATCTTTGAAGGTGGTGAACTCTTGCGCACGAGCAACGGGAATGGTGGTGTTACGCGGGATCACTTTTTCGACTAATCCCCCCATCGTTTCCAAACCAAGGGAAAGAGGGATCACATCTAACAACAGCATTTCACTGTCAGGCTTGTTTCCGACTAAGATATCCGCTTGAATGGCAGCCCCAATGGCGACAACTTTATCTGGGTCGATGGATGTCAGTGGTGATTTACCAAAAAACTCCCCGACTTTTTGACGAACTAATGGCACACGAGTCGAACCACCGACCATGACAACGTTCAGCACTTCTTGCGCCTCAACACCCGCATCTTTCAACGCACGGCGGCAAGCCATCAATGTGCGTTTTACATAGTTTTCAATCAACGCTTCAAACTGCTCGCGACGGATTTCCCCTTGCCAATTAGCAAGTTGGATCATCGCAGTTTCAGCATTACTGAGCATAACTTTGGTTTCTGTCGCCACATTTAATAACTGACGATTTAAATGATGGTCACCTTGTAATGAAACCCCTGCCTGCTCAGCAATCCACTGAGCCAGTACTTGGTCAAAGTCATCTCCACCAAGCGCGGTATCGCCGCCCGTTGCTAACACTTCGAATACACCACGGCTCAGGCGCAAAATAGACACATCAAAAGTGCCACCACCGAGGTCATAAACGGCTATCACACCTTCTTGCCCAGAGTCTAATCCGTAAGCAACTGCCGCTGCAGTCGGCTCATTCAATAGGCGTAACACGTGCAACCCCGCAAGGCGAGCTGCGTCTTTCGTGCCTTGACGTTGTGCGTCATCGAAATAAGCCGGTACCGTGATCACTACGCCATCCATTTCCCCACCTAAGGTTTCTTCAGCACGTTTTGCTAGTGTTCTTAAAATATCAGAAGAAACTTGGATTGGGTCAACTTGGCCAGCCGCGGTTTGAATCAACGGTAAACCGTTTTCACTGGCACTCAGTTGATAGGGCAAGTCGGGGTAGCGTTTTTGAATATCGGTTAGAGAACGTCCCATCATGCGTTTTACAGAAATGATAGTATTTACCGGGTCTTGTTCGGCAAGTTGCTTAGCTTCCCATCCCACTAATCTATTTTCAGGTTGATAATTAACAATCGATGGTAATAAAAAGCGCCCTTGGCTATCAGGTAAAGCCGCAGCTTCACCACTACGCACTGTCGCAATCAAAGAGTGGGTGGTACCTAAATCAATGCCTGCAGCCAATTTGCGCTGATGCGGAGCTGCGGTCATACCGGGTTCGCTGATTTGTAGTAACGCCATAATCGTTTTCTCTTAAAATTCATCTAGTAACCGTTCTTCGAGTTGTTCAGCTTGCTGCTGAAGCTTGTCGAGAAAACGTAGTTTACGTACGGTATCAGCGGCTTTTTCCCACTGCATGGCATCTAGTTCTGTCACCATCAGTGCACTTCGTGCTTGCTGCATTTGTTTGACGTTCTGCATAAATTTAGCCAATAGATCAAGTGCGTCATCACTGTTTTCAATATTGTCTAACTCTTCGCGTAGCTCAAGTTGCTCCATCAAAAATGCCGTGTCATGCATGGTATGTTGTTCGTTATTAATATCAAAACCATGCAATGAAAGCATATATTCCGCGCGTTTTAGCGGATGACGAAGGGCTTGATAAGCAGCATTAATGGTTGCTGCTTTTTGCAGCGCTTGCATTTTCTCCTGTTCAGAACAGGTTGCAAAACGATCAGGATGGAATTGACGCTGTAAGTCTTGAAAACGTAGCGTCAGTTGCTCGCTATCGATGGCATAGATGGGAGCCAATCCAAAAAGAGTAAAATAATCCATAAGTGCTCAGTTTCTCGAACCGGTTACCAATACCACTAATAAACTAAAATTAGTGAGATTGGCCGAAAATTAGGCTTAATAAAACGCATTATACGTGAAAACTTTCACCGCATCCGCATTCACTATTGACGTTAGGGTTATTAAATTTAAACCCTTCGTTTAAGCCTTCTTTCACGAAATCCAGCTCAGTACCATCAAGATAAACGATGCTCTTGCCATCGATGATGACTTTCACACCTTTATCTTCAAAAACTGTGTCTTCTTCATTGATTGTGTCAGCAAATTCAAGAACATAAGCCATTCCTGAACAACCTGAAGTTCTTACACCTAAACGCAAGCCTTCGCCTTTTCCACGATTTTGTAGAAAGGATTGAATACGCTGCGCAGCACTTTCTGTAAGAGAAATAGACATTGCAAACCTCACTTTAGAAACAAACAAGGCAGATGCTACTCATGAGTCGCATCCGCCTTCAAATTATTTTATACCTACCCTATTTCTAAACTAAGAAACTCAGCGATGTTTAGCCTAGACGCCGTGGGTATTGTTCCAGTTATAGGACGATAACTTGTTGTTATTTATTAATATGGATTGCCCTATAGACTGATTAAAAACTTATTTGCTTTGGCGTTTGCTTTTGTAATCAGCAATAGCAGCTTTAATTGCATCTTCAGCCAGAATTGAACAGTGAATTTTCACTGGTGGTAATTCTAACTCTTCGGCAATCGCTGTATTTTTGATTGACTCCGCTTCGTCCAAACTTTTGCCTTTCATCCACTCAGTCACGAGTGAACTTGATGCAATGGCTGAACCGCAACCATACGTTTTAAAGCGTGCATCTTCAATAATGCCGTCATCATTTACTTTAATCTGTAATTTCATGACGTCACCACAGGCAGGTGCACCCACCATACCGCTTCCTACGCTTGGGTCGCTGTTGTCAAACGAACCAACGTTGCGTGGATTTTCATAATGATCGATAACTTTTTCACTGTAAGCCATTTTTAAACTCCTGAAACCGTCTGATTAATGGTGAGACCATTCGATGCTGTTAAGATCTACGCCGTCTTTGAACATTTCCCATAAAGGAGACAGCTCGCGTAAGTGGCCAATTGCGCCATGAATCATTTTGATTGCATAGTCAATTTCTTCTTCTGTCGTGAAACGACCTAAAGAGAAACGGATTGAGCTATGTGCCAGCTCATCATTCATCCCTAAAGCGCGCAGTACATAAGAAGGTTCTAGGCTTGCAGAAGTACATGCAGAACCTGAAGATACAGCCAAATCTTTTAATGACATCATCAGTGATTCACCTTCAACATAGTTGAAGCTGACGTTCAGAATGTGCGGCGCACCGTGTTCTAAATCACCATTGAGGTAAACTTCTTCGATATCTTTAATGCCATTCCACAAACGTAACCTTAAACCGCGTAAGCGTTCAGATTCCTCTGCCATTTCTTCTTTGGCAATACGGTAAGCTTCGCCCATACCCACGATTTGGTGTACAGGTAATGTCCCAGAACGCATGCCGCGCTCATGACCACCACCGTGCTGCTGTGCTTCAAGGCGAATACGAGGTTTACGGCGAACATACAGCGCACCAATCCCCATTGGACCATAAAGCTTGTGAGCAGAAAACGACATTAAGTCGACTTTTAATGCATTTAGGTCAATGGGCAATTTGCCCACACTTTGTGTTGCATCAACGTGGAAAATAATTCCTTTGCTACGGCATAATTCACCGATAGCTGCGATATCCTGAACCACACCTATTTCATTATTAACATGCATAATAGAAATTAAAATGGTGTCTTCGCGGATAGCGTCTTGTAGGTCTTCCATAGCAATTAAACCGTTGCTTTGCGGTGACAGATAAGTCACTTCAAAACCTTCACGCTCTAATTGGCGGCAGGTATCTAAAACGGCTTTGTGTTCCGTTTTACAGGTAATGATGTGGTTGCCTTTCTTTTTATAGAAATTAGCAGCGCCTTTAATCGCTAAGTTATCAGACTCAGTTGCGCCTGAGGTAAATACGATTTCACGTGGGTCAGCACCCACTAATTCAGCGATTTGATTGCGAGCAATATCCACCGCTTCTTCAGCTTGCCAGCCGAAACGATGAGAACGGGACGCTGGGTTACCAAAGTTCCCATCCATTGTTAAACATTGCATCATTTTTTCAGCCACACGTGGGTCAACCGGTGTTGTTGCTGAATAATCAAGATAAATTGGTAATTTCATTGCTCACTTACTCCAAAGGACAAGCTAACTTGCCTTTAATTTTTAAAGATACAAATGGCGGAAATTAGCTCTTCGTCCAATAACTCACCAAGATGTATCGACTGCAATTTTTTTAATATTTTTAAGCACGTACATTGATAATCGATTCAGGTGTAATCCCATTTGGCATGGTCTTACGCTGTTCATTATCTTGTCTATCAGCAACAACCATGACTTCTTGGTTTTTAACCAGTTCATCAAGGCTAATGCTGCTAAGGAAACTTGTAATTCTATCGCTTAAATCGCGCCATAATGCGTGAGTTAAACAGCGGTCGCCATTTTGACAACCTTCTTTATTACCCTGACAACGAGTAGCGTCAACAGATTCATCTACCGCAGCGATTACTTCAGCAACAAAGATTTGGTCTGCGTCTCTACCCAGCAAATAACCGCCACCAGGGCCGCGCACACTCGAAACCAACTCATTTTTACGTAAACGAGAGAAAAGTTGCTCAAGATAAGAGAGGGAAATTCCCTGACGTTCAGAAATGTCAGCTAAAGGCACTGGACCTGACTGAGAGTGTAATGCGACATCTAACATCGCAGTTACTGCGTAACGCCCTTTGGAAGTGAGTCTCATAACATATTACTCCGTGGTAAATTATGGTCAGATTGTGACATTCCTGAGTAATTTAGTCAACTATTTACCTGACTAATTTACTCAAGTATTATTCACCTGCTTTTACCACGGATTTTGCCTCATTTTTTCGCCCATTTTTCCATTGACGTTAAGATACCCCGCAGGATATGTAACTCTTGGGTTTCGATATGCGCTCGAGTGAATAAACGGCGTAATTTATTCATAATTAAGCCGGGATGCGCTTTACGAATAAAACCTGATTCATTCAACACACTTTCAAGATGGACATAAAAACGTTCAACATCTTCTGACGGTGGGTATTCTACCTCATCATCAGCTGCAATTACCGTATTTTTTTCATCCATTGAAAGATACGCCATGCGTATTTCATAACTCACCAATTGCACTGCCATCGCTAAATTCAAAGAACCGTATTCTGGGTTTGTGGGGATATATAAATGATATTGGCATTTTTGAAGTTCTTCGTTGGTTAAGCCCACTCGCTCACGGCCAAATACGATAGCAACAGGTGATTCTTTGGATTGCTCAACGGACTTCACACCGCATTCGCGCGGCTCAACCATTGGCCAAGATAAGGTGCGAGAACGCGCACTCGTGCCGATAACTAACTTACAGCCCTCTAAAGCTTCATCGAGAGTTTTAACTATTTTCGCATTACCGATAACATCACTTGCCCCAGCAGAAAGTGCAATAGAGTGTGAATCAGGTTCAACGAGAGGATTAACGAGGTACAGATTAGAAAGCCCCATGGTTTTCATGGCACGAGCCGTTGAGCCCATATTACCAGTGTGTGAGGTTTCAACAAGAACAATACGGATATTATCTAACATGGTTTATACGTTTAATGAAAAAATTATCGCAATAGCTTAACACAAAATTGCTTATTGTGACGAACATCTATATACTTCGGCACTCAAGTTTTTCGTTCTTTAACATCCCAGTGGAAAAAGCCCATGCATCCGATGCTTAACATCGCCATACGTGCAGCACGTAAGGCCGGTAATCACATAGCTAAAAACTATGAAATGCCTAGCAATATTAAAGTCACTCAGAAAGGCACTAACGATTTCGTTACTAACGTTGACCAAGAATCTGAGCAACTGATTATTGAAATCATCCGCAAATCATATCCTGACCACACTATTATCACTGAAGAAAGTGGTGAATTAATTGGTAAAGATGATGATATTCAATGGGTAATCGATCCACTGGATGGCACTACCAACTTCACAAAACGTCTCCCTCATTTTTCTGTTTCTATCGCTGTGCGCGTTAAAGGCCGCACAGAAGTCGCTGTTGTTTACGACCCAATGCGTAATGAATTATTTAGCGCAGTACGTGGACAAGGCGCTCAGCTTAACGGTTATCGTGTTCGTATCGACGAAAAACGTGACCTTGATGGCGCCATCGTTGCGACAGGTTTCCCTTTCAAACAAAAACAACATGCACCTGTCTATATGAACATCATGACTGCGATGTTTAACAAATGTGCTGACTTTCGTCGTACTGGTTCCGCAGCATTAGATTTATGCTATGTGGCTTCTAGCCGTGTCGATGCTTTTTTTGAAATTGGTTTAAAACCGTGGGATTTCATGGCTGGTGAGCTGATCATGCGTGAAGCTGGCGGCATCATGACTGACTTTATTGGCGGCCACAATTATTTAGCCTCCGGTAACTTAGTTGCTGGTAGCCCACGTGTTGTTAGAGACATACTGTCCGTCATGAAAGATGAACTATCGGAAGCATTAAAGCGCTAACCCATTCTTTCTAGAGACGAACTAGAAACAAAAAACCCACTTTTATTGTGGGTTTTTTTTGTTGTTTAAAAATACATTGCTATTTAAAACAAAATAACACCTTTAATTAATTCACGATTATTAATGACATCACTTTCATAAATATCACCAATGGTATTAAAGTCAAATTGATGCGTTAGCATCATACCACTAGATAACTTACCTTCAGCCATTAACCTTGCAACTTTATTGAAATCTTCAGGAGTGGCATTTCGACTTCCCATCATTGTTGTCTCTTTCTTATGGAAATCAGGGTCTGGAAACGATAAATTACCTTTAAATAAACCAACAAATACAATTAAGCCACCATGACGAATTAAATTGACCGCAGTGTTCATTGCGTGTTGGTTCCCCGTTGCATCAATGACTTTTTCTGCAAGCATACCTGAAAAATGGCTTTCAATACTTGATAAGTAATTTTCAGCGGCTGGATCGCACGTTTTTAAGCCTAATACCTTTTCAACATGTTGACGACGTGCCTCACTGGTATCAGCCACTAATACGTTAGCACCATCCGCTTTAGCAATTGCAGCAACACCAAGCCCTATCGGCCCAGCCCCTGCGACTAAAACAGTATCCTGAGGTTTAACCTGCGCACGTCTAACGGCATGAGCACTGATTGAAAATGGTTCGATCAAGGCGCCATCAATATCTGTGACAGTGTCTTCAATCGCTAATACATTTTTCTCTGGCACATTTAAATACTCACAAAAACCTCCGTCCTCGTGAACGCCAATAACTGAAATTTTTTCACAACAATTTGTTTTGCCTTCCTTGCACGCACCACATTCGTAACATGCAACATAAGGCATCACCGCAACACGCTGCCCAACTTTCCACTGTGTGATATCAGGTGCAACCTCACAAATAGTTCCAGAAATTTCATGTCCTAATACCCGTGGATATTGAAAAAATGGCTGGTTTCCTCCCCATGCATGAATATCAGTTCCACATATTCCAACCGCATGAATTTTTATTTTTACATGCCCAATTTGAACTGTAGGTTCAGCAACTTGTTGGTAAACTAATTTTTTAGGTTCTTGGCATATCAATTGTTTCATATTTCCCTCCATCAATTTATCTGTCTTTTTTAATTTAAAAAACATAAACTAGATACTTAACAACCAAATTTTGTGATTAAATGTTTTTAAATCGGTTTTAAATCGGTCTTTAAAGAATAAAAATCAGACTAAGGAGTGTTTAAATGGTGAGGAGTAAAAATATACGCTATGGGTCAATTAATGAATTCTTAGACGCTATACATAAAAATTTATTAACATCCCCCTTTCCCTCACAATCTTCTTTAGCCGAGATGTTTAATATCAGTCGAACCACCGTGAGACATACCCTCGAATATTTATTAGAAAAGAAAATCATTGAAAAACAAGAGAATGAATATCATGTCATTCGCTACCCCAATAAAACTGATTTCTTTCCTGTTGAATCAAGTCTCCCTGATCAACAAATCGTCTTATTCGAAAAAGCGTTTTACCAAATGATTAAACGCAAAGAATTGATGCCTGGGGATACTTTTACTGAATTACAACTAGCAAAAAAAAGTCATGTGAGTTCTAGTATTGTTCGGGAGTTCTTAGTGGAGTTTTCCCGCTATGGGTTAATTAAAAATACTCACCGAGGAAATTGGCATATGATGAAGTTTTCACGTGAATATGCAGAAAAACTATTTGAGTTCAGGGAGTTACTAGAAACCAATGCATTGACTCATTTTTTAAATTTACCACCAGATGACCATCGTTGGATTTTAGCAAAAGAGCTATTACTCAAACATAGGACACTACGGGAAACCGTTACTATCAATTACCGCGACTTTTCCCAACTAGATTATGAACTACATAGTCTTATTTTATCAGGCGCCAATAACCCCTTTTTTAATCAGTCTCTTGAAATCATCACTGTGATATTTCACTTTCAATATCAATGGGATGAATCAGATTTAAAAGAAAGAAATGTACTGGCAATTGAAGAACATATGACCATTTTAAGTGCTTTGATTAGCCGTAATGATATTGTCGCGATGAATGAACTTAGACATCACTTAGATACCGCTAAACGAACTATGATTAATTCCATACAACAAACTTATGAATAAATTACATTGAGTTACAAGACCAATGGATGGCCAACGATGACTTATTCTTTGGCTCGATAATATGCACATCAGAAAAAATCTGAATTTTTTAGTAAAAAAACAACTTAATTATAAAATTATTATTAATCAAAATTATGACAAATAAAAATATTACTATTTTTCATACAATTAAAGAACAAACTTACTAAATAGATTGAATCAATTAATAATTCATCTGTTTTTAACTGATAAAAAACAGAATAAAAACATCAAAAAGCCATTCATTCCACAAAATTGATGCAATTAATAGTCCATAGAAAAAAATACTTCTAGTCTGAATCAACACAGGATGATTAATACACATAATAACTAGAGGAATGGTCATGGATTACTTAAATAGACAGTCAATGGCTAATAAGCAATACCCAGAGAGAATTTTGCAATTCGGAGAAGGCAATTTTTTACGTGCTTTTATCGACTGGATGATTGACCAACTGAATGAAAAAACAGATTTCAATAGTGGCATTACGCTTGTCAGGCCAATTGACTCATCTAATCCCTCAATTAATCAACAAAATGGACTCTATACTGCCATCACCAGGGGAATCAATGAACAAAAACAAAGCGTTTCGAATATAAGAATTATTAATTCGGTTAACCGTGAAATACTGATTTATTCTGAATATGATCAATTTTTAAAATGTGCAGAAAATCCTGAATTACAATGGATCTTCTCTAACACTACAGAAGCAGGAATCGTATATAAGTACGACGTACGCTTAGAAGATACACCAGCAAGTAGTTTTCCAGCGAAACTTACTCAGTTTTTATTTCACCGCTTTCAACATTTTAATGGCGATAGTAGCAAAGGGTTGTTCATCATCCCCTGTGAGTTAATTGACTATAATGGCGATAAATTACAAGAGTTTGTAAATCAACATGCACATGACTGGCAACTCCCTGCAGATTTTATTGCTTGGCTAAATAGCAGTAATACGTTTTGTTCTACGTTAGTCGATAGAATCGTTACTGGCTACCCGAAAAATGAAATTAAGAAACTAGAAAAAGAATTAGGTTATAAAGACGATTTTCTCGTCACTGCTGAATATTTCTATTTATTTGTCATTCAAGGGCCAAAAATACTAGAGAAGAAGCTAAAACTGAATGAATTACCATTAAATATCAAAGTAGTCGATGACATAAAGCCCTACAAAGAACGTAAAGTTGCAATCTTAAATGGTGCGCACACCGCGATGGTTCCTGTTGCTTACTTGGCAGGGATCAGAACTGTTCGTGATGTCACTAGCAACCCAATCTTTTTAGCTTTCATTAAAGATTTAATTGATAATGAAGTTATTCCTGTTTTATCTCAAAACCCTTCGGAGCTCGCAGCTTTTGCCTCCGCAGTTATTGACCGCTTTAATAACCCATATATAGAACATGAATTAATTTCAATTTCACTAAACTCGTTAACTAAATTTAAAACTCGCCTATTACCTCAATTAATATCTTATGTTAGGCAATACAATAAAATTCCTTATTGCATTTCATTTTCACTTGCTGCACTTATTGTTTTCTATCGAGGAAAACAGGCCGAACAACTCATTCCTTTAAATGATGATGACCATTTACTTGAAAGCTTTAAAGCTTGGCATGAACTCTATGACTCAAATGTAAAACAACTTACTGAAAATGTGCTAGCAATGTCTGATTTATGGGGATTAAACCTCAACGAAATACCGCAATTACAAGATGATGTGAGCCAGAAAATCACTGAAATTCTGAGTAGCGGTACAGAATCAATGCTACGCAAAAAATACGTTGGCTAGAAAAAGAAAATAAATACTTAAAATAATAAATCCCCCTACAGGAGATACCTTTATGAAACTGAGCACATTAAACGGAAAAAAACTTCTTAGCTTAACACTCAGCACAATGCTATTAATGGGCAGCATGACAAATGCCGCATTTGCAGATGCTAAATATAAGTTAAAAGTCGCTTATGAAAATAACCCTGGTGAGCCTTTTGACTTAGCTATTCACGAATGGGCAAAAAAATTCAATGAAAAAACTCATGGTGAAGGTGAATTAATTCCTTATCCAAGCTCACAATTAGGCTCCAAAAAAGATGTCATCGAACAAATGAAGTTAGGTAGCCCACTAATTACCTTAGCAGATGGTGCATTCTTTTCTGATTATGTGCCTGATTACGGCATTATGTTTGGGCCGTATTTAGGGCTATCTTATAAAGATATTTTTAAATTAAATGCCTCACCTTGGTATGGTTCCTTAGAACAACAGTTAGATAAAAAAGGCCTTCACGTGGTTTCTAAAGATTGGTTATATGGTTCACGCCATATCTTAGCCAATAAAATGATCCAAACCCCAGATGACCTAAAAGGTTTAAAAATTCGCGTCCCCAATAATAAAATTCAAATTAAAGGTTTAGAGGCAATGGGTGCCACACCAACACCATTACCTTTAGCAGAAGTTTATACTGCACTTAATCTTAAAATTATTGATGGCGCAGAAAACCCAATTCCTGTGCTATATGGGCAAAAACACCATGAAGCGGCCAAATTCTTGATTTTAACGGGTCATGTAGAGAACGTAACCAACCTAGTCATGGGCAGCAAAACCTACGCTAAATTACCTGAAGATATTCAACAAGCTTTAGTTGAATCAGGAAATGAAGCAGGCCAATTCTTAACAGATTTAGTCTTACAACAAGAAAAAGAAATCATTGAGAAAATGAAAAATGAAGGCGTTACTGTTGTTGAAGTAGATAGAACACTCTTCAAAGAAAAATCTAAACCTTTCTATAATGAGTTCCCTGAATGGTCTGCGAACTTATATCAACAAACTCAAGATATTATTAATAATTAACCCTATTACTTGGCGGTTAACACCGCCAATATTTTTACAAAACAAACGGTTAAATATTATTCTCGCAAGGATCTTTTATGTTTAAATTTCTGGGGAAATTAAGTGATATAGTAGCTTCTCTTGCCGTTGCCGCTATTGTCATTATTACCATTCTTGCTGTATTCATGCGTTGGCTTCTTAATGACCCTTTAATGTGGAGTGAGGAAGTTTTAATCATTTGCTACATTTGGTTGGTGATGATTGGCGCAGCATCTGCGGCAGGCAAAAGAATGCATGTCAGTATTGATGCAATTACCTCTTTATTTCCTGAAAAAGTACAATTAGCTATTGCGGTCGTTACTCATATTATGGCCATTATTGCTTTATCAATTTTTGGTTATCTTGGATATGAACTCTCTATTATCGCAGAAGACAAAATAACACCAATAATTGGTGTCTCTTATTATTATATCGACCTTTCTGTACCCATTGGCGCATCCATCATGGTGTTATTTTCTATCCAACATTTACTGGAAGACATGAGTAAATTAATAAAAGGAGATAAACCATGTCAGTAATTATCGCCTGTATCGTATTAATATTCTGCTTTTTAATTAATGTTCCCATCTTTTTAAGTGTACTGATTGCATTACTCACCTACTTTTTCTCTGCGGGTGACATTTCTCCCCTCATTGCAGTACAACGCATTATTGGGGCTGGGGAAAATGTGACGTTACTTGCTATCCCTTTCTTCATTTTGTTAGGTAACCTTTTGAATTACACTGGTATTACCAGACGAATGTTGAAATTTACTGGCACTCTGTCTGGCCACTATCCAGGAGGACTTGCCCAATCTAACGTATTATTAAGTACAATGATGGGCGGGCTTTCTGCATCTAACCTCGCTGACTGTGCAATGCTATCTAAAATGTTAGTGCCAGAAATGACAAAATTAGGCTATGGAAAAAGCTTCTCTGCCGCTGTCACTGCCGCAGGATCATTAATAACGCCTATAATTCCACCGGGTATTGCATTAATCATCTATGGATTTGTCGCTGATGTCTCTATTGGTAAGATGTTTATGGCTGCAATCATTCCTGGATTAATGTGCTGCGTTGCTTTAATGGTTGCAATTTATCTGATTGCAAAAAAACGTGGATATAAGCCAGCTAGAGATAAAGCACCTACATTTGCTGAGGTTTACCAAACAGGTAAAGGAGCGATGTCTGCTTTCCTATTAGTTCTTGTCATTATTGGCGGAATTCGCTTTGGTATTTTTACACCAACAGAAGCTGGTGCTATTGCTGTACTTTACGTTATTGTAATTGGTACCTTCTTTTATCGTGAAATGAAGTTAAAAGACATTGCTGCCTCATTTTTAGAAACAGCCCGTTCAACAGCAAGTATCATGCTCATTATTATGACTTGTTCCGCATTAGCATGGGTATTGACGAACGAGCAAGTGGCGCAAGATGTTGCCAGAATGATGACCAATTTTTCTGATAACCCATATGTCTTCTTAATGATTGTCAATGCGGTGTTGTTAATCTTAGGTATGTTTATTGAAGGAAATGCCGCAATTATTGTCCTTGTTCCATTATTAATGCCTACAGTAAAATTATTAGGAATTGACCCTATCCATTTTGGCATTGTCATGATCCTTAATTTAGCTATCGGCTGCTTAACACCGCCAATGGGAACTGTCATGTTTGTAGCTACATCGATTACTGGTGTCCGTATTTCTGATTTTATTCGTGAAGTTATGCCCTTATTCTTTGCATTAATTATCGTTTTACTCTTAGTCACTTTTATGCCTGTATTTACGACTTTCCTACCAAGCTTATAAGATAAATGTATATTTCAATGGCAAATCATTTCCTATGATTTGCCATTTTATTATCAACTTATTTTTTATAAATTAAATTTTATTTAATTCCATGAGTTAATATTACTTAAATTTATGATTAAGTTAATTGATCTTTACCCTTGTCATAATAACACTTACCACAAGAAACATTCAAATAGACAAACCGCCAACCACCAACAAATACACTTATTACGAGTTACCCTGAAATAATCAAAAAATAATATTACATTAAATTCATACATATAAAAAACACACCAATCTCATTATTTATTTTTTTAATTTTGAATTTGAAAAAAATATATTTTATATCTAGCATAAAACAAGACAGCTATTTTACATTCAGCTGTTAATCAAAGTTATATAACTTTATCTTACTTTGACCTTATGGGGTTAATTATGCCTAGATATATACTACCTCTGTCTTTACTTTCTTTATCTGTTATATCAGGCTCAGCACTTGCAATAACGAATAGTGCTGGGGGAATTATTTCAATTTCTGGAGCAATAAGCGATACAACCTGTACCATTAATGGCGGAAATAGTGCCGATATGACTGTTGTTCTTGACCCAATAACCGTAACAGATGCAGGGATAACTGCCGCAACGGTTATTTCTAAAAATCAAAAACAATTTTCTTTAACTTTCTCAGATTGTGCGCCCGCAAGCGTCCCAGTCAGTAATCTGAAATTACATTTTTATTCATCAAGTAACATTTCGCCTTCCGGTTTGTATTTAGTGAATACTTCCGTGAATGAAAATGATGCTTCCGTTGCCAAAAACGTCGGGTTTAGTTTATCTAAAACCAGTACTCCAACCACTGCAATTCCACTCAATGTAGCTTTTGATACTAACCTTACAGGGGCTGACACTGGTGGCGCAACAGGAGCTACTCTTAATTTAATAGCCAGTTATTATAAAACTAATGCAACTGCTGCCAAAGTCGGTCTTTTGCAATCAAACGTAATATATACAGTTTCCTATTTATAATTATGACTTAGCCAGGCTTTTATTAGCCTGGCTTTAAATGGATGCTATTATGAAAACTCTAGTTTTATTACTCACTATTTTATTTTCGAGCACAACATTTTCTAATGTTATTATTACAGGCACTCGAATTATATATCCTGCTGACGCTGATAGTATTGCTGTACAATTAACTAATAACAGCAAAACATCTTCTCTTGTTCAGTCATGGATTGATAACGGTGATGAAAATTCCACACCTGAGAATTCTGAAGCGCCTTTTTATTTATCCCCTCCTATTGTTAAAATTGAAGGTTTACAAGGTCAGCAACTAAAAATTAAAAAAATACCCGGAAAACTTCCTGAAAATATTGAAAGTGTATTTTTCTTAAATGTTTTAGACATTCCTAAAACGCCAGAATCTGCTAAAGGCAAAAATGCAATTCAACTAGCCACACGTTCAAGAATTAAAATTTTTTATCGTCCTATTGGGCTAACTGCCCCCCCCGATGAGGTTATTAATAATGCAAGCTACCAGATTAAAAATAATAAAATATTAGTTAAAAATAACTCGCAATACCATTTAACTATTGCAGCTATCACACCATCTGACGATAAAAATAATTCATTAACTGATTCTGCGATGATTGCCCCTATGTCTGAAAAAGAATTCCCTATTAAAGGAATAATAAAAAACCACGACATGATTGTAATGTATGTGGATGACTATGGTGTTTTCAAATCTAAAAATATTAAACTTTAATAGAAGAAATCATCGTGAAAAAAGAAAATTATCTCTATCTCCTAATCTTAATAGGACTGCAAAGTTATCAAAAGAACTCAATAGCGGACGAGTTTGAGACTTCCCTATTGGTTGGCAAATCTGCGCAAGGAGATATTTCACGATTCTATACTGACAATAACATTCCATCAGGTAAACAATTAGCCGATCTTTATGTCAATAATAATTGGAAAGGTCAGTTTGAAATTGATGTCAATAATGATGGCAAACTGATTAGCCTTGCTGCTGCTGATGTACAGAAATTAAACCTGAATTTATCTGCTGAGGTGATTGAGCAAACCAAACAACAGCCACTTATTCCTATAGATGATTTAGTACCCAATATAAAATATAAATTTAATATCAACGACTTGAGGCTCGATATTATCGTCCCTCAAGTCGCTCTGAAGCAACTCGAAGCTAACTATGTTGACCCCAGTCTCTGGAATTATGGCGAGCCTGCAATTATTTTTTCTTATAATACAAATTATTATAGTTACAAAGAGAAAAAAAACTCAAAAACCAGCAGTGACAATTTTTATGCGACCTTAAATTCAGGCATTAATTTGGGCGCCTGGCAATTTAGAGATGAATCCAGCTATCGACATAGCTCTCATAGTAGCCAAAAATGGAAAAACAGTACCCGTTATGTTTACCGCCCCCTTAGTGCAATCAAATCCGGGTTGAAATTAGGTGATTTTTATACGCCAGCAGCCCTATTTAATAGTATTCGAGTTCGAGGCATTGCCTTAGCAACAGAAGCTAGTATGTTGCCAAATTCAAGTCAAAATTTTGTCCCCATTATACGCGGTGTCGCTCAAACAAATGCCTTAGTCAGCGTGTACCAAAATAATAATCTAGTTTATCAAGAGAGCGTTCCCCCCGGTGAATTTGCATTTAATGACCTTCAACCTAGTGCTGGTGGTGGTGACTTATTTGTCGTTATTCAAGAAGCTGATGGAAGGCAAGAAACCTTTACTGTGCCCTATTCTGCTGTACCTGATATGCTCAAACAAGGTGTCTACAATTACAATTTTATTGTTGGTCAAACTAAAATCGATAGTACCCATTACCAACCCAAATTTACTCAAGGCGAGTTTCACTATGGTTTAAATAATTTAGTGACGCTTTATGCAGGAATGTTATTTAGCGAAAAATACTATTCCGGCGTTATTGGGAGTGGTTGGAATTTTAGTTTTGGGGCCATTTCAGCTGATATCACGCAAGCAAATACTAAATTAGATTCAGGCGATCATAGAGGTCAAAGCTATCGCTTGACTTATAACAAATATATTAACGCAACGTCGACCAATTTAACCTTGGCGTCATATCGTTATTCGACTAGTGGTTACTATAGTTTTATTGATGCCATTTATTCTCAAGACAATTATCGCGCTTGGAAAGCTTATCAAGACCAGCTATCCGAAAAACTCGGCAATAATATTCCACCTGAACTTTCACTCACTAATTATGACGCCTTACGCGGTTCACGTGCTAAAAATACATTTACATTGAATTTAAACCAACAATTAGCTGATGGTTATGGTTCGGTATTCATCTCGGGGACACACCGTGATTATTGGAATACAAACGGTAATAGCCGTGAATATCAAGCTGGCTATGCCAACAACTATAACGATATTTCCTATAGTGTGTCTGTTTCACGTGTTCGTAATTACGACAGCGAAGAAGAAACACGTATCTATGCCAATTTTAGTGTTCCTTTTTCTTTATTTGAAAAACGCGCCAATATTAGTATGGGAAGTTATTTCACTGACTCTCGTTACCAACAAACTACGCTAAGTGTCAGTGGTATTGCAGGTAAAAATGACCAAGTCAATTATACGCTAACTGCAACAAATCAAAGCGGTGGGAATAACTTAGTGGGTGGCAACGCCAGCTATCAGCTCCCCTCTAGCACGCTTTCAGGATCTTACACCGAAGCCAATAATTACCGCCAAACTGGTTTAGGCGCCAGAGGGACTCTAGTTGCTATCCCTGGACATATTGTTTTTTCAGGGGAAACAGGGCAAACCTATACCATCATTGACGCACCAATGGCCAGTAACATGATGGTCAACGCCGATAAAACCACCTTAACCAACCAACAAGGTGTTGTTTTAGTTGCCAATTCCACACCATATAGAACCAATACCTATACCTTAACAGATACAGAAAAAACCGCAGGTGCAGAGGTGCTCGGTAATATGGCCAATGTAAGTCCATATCAAGGAGCGGTGAATTACATCAAACTCGAAACCGATACACGACAAACTTATCTCATCCGAGGCGTGCTTGCTAATGGCGATAGCTTACCTTTTGGTACAGAAATCACAGATGCTAAACAGCAAAGTGTTGGTTATGTCGGTCAATCTGGCGTGATGTATATCAAAAGTGAGCAATTACCTATGGCATTGCACATAAAGCTTAAAGGGAAACAAACATGTGTTATTGAGCCACTACTCAATACGATGGATAAAAACAAAAACCTCTGTCGATAAAGGTAAATATGATGAAAAAAGTCACTTTAGCACTGATGCTTTCCAGTATATTGGCTTATAGTCAGTATTCCTCCGCACATTGTAGACAAACATCTACGATGACGGCTCCCGCTATTGCTTTTGATTTATCGACCGAACTCACCAGTACATCGACTCCAGTTAGTAAAAATAGCAGAACAATCTACCCTGGAACTTTTACCTGTACTGCAAGAGGGCTGCTTTTCCCTAACTCTATCGGTATTGCATCCCCTTTCCAAGGCAGAACAGCCACTATTGGTTTTAATGGTGGAAAGCAGTTTGTCTCAATTACAGTCACTGCATTAGAAAAAGATAGGGTTGTCGGCCTTACGGAAGGTATACATCAAGGTAGTGAGCTCGATACAAATTTTACCGTTCAATTTAATTTACTCACAACCAAACCCGGAACCAACTATGTCGAAGTATCAGGAAGTACCGCCACAATTACCCCTATTGTACTCGCCTCTGATGCATCCAGCTTGGGAATTCTACAGTGGTTATTAGATATTGTAGTCAAATTAGTCACTTTTCTGTTAACGCTACAATGGCCAACCAGTGCCGATGATATCTACTTACAACCAATGACCTTAACTTATAATCCCATTCTCACTACCTGTAATTTTGTTAACCAAGGTTTAGTCGTTGCACTACCCCCAGTAAGTATCAATGTGGTGAAAACTGTAACCAGAGCAGGCTACACGCCATTTACACTTAATTTTACCTGCCAAGATTTTTTAGCAGGTGGTAATGCTTCTCGTGATGTATCTATTTTTTTATCCAGTAGCAACCTGCTCTCAAATGATAAAACAACATTGAATAATACCATTAGTCAAGGTGCTAAGGGTGTTGGCTTCCGATTAGTTAGCGCAAGTAATCTCAATACACCATTAGTACTTTCGGATAGCGTGGCAGATAAAAGTGGGGCAACAAATATTTTTACTGTTCTCAAGGGAAATCCGATTTCCCCTTCTTTTTCAGTAAATTTAGGTGCCTATTACCATGCATACAACCCAAGTAGTGTTATTCAAGGACAAGTCTCAAGTACTGCAACCGTGGTGATGTCATACAATTAGAAAGGAAAATATTATGACCGGAATAATTAAAATCACAGGGTTCGCTACGTTACTATTTTTTAGCGTCCAAACAAGTGCGAGCCTTGTTTTACAAGGAACACGAATTATTTTTCCTAGCGATAAAAAGGCCGTCGGAATTCAACTTACTAATTACAGTGAACAAGCCACATTGACTCAAAGCTGGGTGGATGAAGGTAACCTCGATTCAACACCAGAAACGACGAACGCGCCATTTATTGTGACCCCCCCCATGACTAAAATCGCGGCAAATGACGGAGTTCAATTACGAATACGCTTTATTGGCGACAAACTCCCTACGAATAAAGAGTCTGTATTTTATTTAAATGTATTAGACATTGCGCCAAAGCCAAAACAAATAAATAGTGCAAATTTGCTGCAATTTGCCATTCAAACACGGATTAAAGTTTTTTATCGACCAATTGCTCTTATAAATAAACCCGATGATTCAATCAATAACATTCAATTCCATTTAGCTAAAGATGGTATTATCGTCAACAACCCGACCCCTTATTTTTTAAGTATTGCCAATATTTATCTAGCTAATAATGAAAGCCGTTCTATTACAAAAAGTTCGATGATTGCGCCATTTTCATCACAAATCTTCCCTTCAACCGCCACAATTAATCATGGGGAAAATATAACAATGATTTATATTGACGATACAGGGAAACAAATTCAGTACCAAACCAAGCTATAAAAATAGGTATAAACCCTTTTATAGCTTGGTTGATAAATACTAGGATTGAGCTACAACTTTAGGGCGGATAAATACGGCAGGAACAGCAAGAAGCGCCATTAAATAGAAAACTACACCATGATGAGCAGGCACTCGTTCATAAATATACCCCACAATAATAGTCAGTACGGCTAACCCACCACCGGTTGCGAGGGCAGAGTAAACACCTTGTAATGGGATAATTTCATTTTCTTTTCTTGCGCTGATAAAGCGCATTGCCGCTAGATGGCAAATCGTAAAAGTCCCACTGTGAAGAATTTGCACTACAATTAACACAGGTAATGCAGTAAACGCCCCCATCAGCCCCCAACGGATAATTCCACAAAATGCGGATAGCAGCAGTAAATTACGCGCACTCCAACGCCGGAACAAACGGTGACTTAACATAAATACAATGACTTCAGCAACCACACCCAGCGACCATAAATTACCGATCACTAAATCTGAATAACCCGCCTCTTTCCAAAATAGGGAAGCAAAACCATAATAAGCTGCATGGGCCCCTTGTAATAAGGTCACACAAATTAAAAACCTAACGACGTTTTTATCGGCAATCAACTGTTTAAAAGTGACTTTATTGCCACCTTCAATTTTCGCCGCTCCCATTGGCATAATTGCTGGTTTCAGCATTGCGCCGAGTAATAATGCTAAACAGCTTACTATCAACGCCACCATGATGGCTTTATTACCCCAAACACCTGCTAAATAACCCATCAATGAGGAGCCAATAATAAAAGCTATCGAACCCCAGACGCGAATTTTGCCATAATCAAAGGTAAATTGTTTTTGCCATGTCCCCGCCAGTGAATCTCCCAGCGGAACCATTGGTGCAAAAAATAAGTTAAAGCCTATCATTACAAATAGCAGCCATGCCCAATGAGAGCCCAAAGCAAAACCAACAGAGAAAATGAGTGAAAGCCCTGCAAGTAAACGTAGTGCAGTAATCAGTTTCGAGGGCTCTTTAACTAAAGGAGTAATGAACATCGCGCCAAGGAAACGGGCTGCTAACCCTACCCCTAACAAAACACCAATCATTTCTGCATCAATTCCCTCACCTTGTAGCCAAACTGACCAAAATGGTAAGAAAATACTGTAGGCAAAAAAATAGGTAAAATAATCAATGGCTAGCCAACGCGTTGATGGAATGACCATCATCCCTCCGTTTTTTTCAATGCAAAAAACCCGCTCATACATGCATGTAGAAGCGGGTTTTAATCACGAATTGTCGTTTAAATTATGCGTAAACTGGGTATTTCTTGCAAATTGCTAATACTTTTTGTTTTACGCTCTCAATGATCGCTTCGTCATTGAGGTTGTCTAGGATATCACACATCCAGCCCGCTAGCTCACTCGCTTCTGCTTCTTTAAAGCCGCGGCGTGTAATTGCAGGAGAACCGATACGTACACCCGACGTTACGAATGGGCTCTTAGGGTCGTTAGGTACACTGTTTTTGTTAACTGTGATATTTGCACGGCCCAGTGCAGCATCTGCATCTTTACCTGTGATATCTTTGTCTACTAAATCCACTAAGAACAAATGGTTTTCCGTTCCACCAGATACAACTTTATAGCCACGTTTTTGGAAAACGTCGACCATTGCTTTGGCATTTTTAGCCACTTGTTGTTGGTAAACTTTGAATTCTGGTTCCATCGCTTCTTTCAATGCAACCGCTTTACCTGCAATCACATGCATTAAAGGGCCACCTTGAGAACCTGGGAATACAGCTGAATTGATTTTTTTGTATAACTCTTCGTCACCACCTTTAGCTAAAATTAATCCACCACGTGGACCTGCTAAAGTTTTATGTGTTGTTGTCGTCACAACGTGTGCATGAGGAACTGGGTTTGGATAAACACCCGCAGCAATCAAACCTGCAACGTGAGCCATGTCCACAAACAAATAAGCGCCAATGCCATCTGCGATTTCACGCATTTTTGCCCAATCAACCACACCTGAATACGCAGAAAAACCACCGATAATCATTTTTGGTTTATGTTTTTCAGCTTGCGCTTTGATATCATCGTAATCAATTTTACCACTTTCATCGATACCATAAGGCACGATGTTATACAGTTTACCTGAGAAGTTAACTGGTGAACCGTGAGTTAAGTGACCACCATGTGCAAGGTTCATCCCCAGAACAGTATCACCTGGCTGTAATAACGCCATGTAAACAGCAGCGTTAGCTTGTGAACCTGAGTGCGGTTGCACGTTCGCATAGTCAGCTCCAAATAGTTCTTTCGCACGGTCAATCGCTAATTGTTCTACCACATCAACATACTCACAACCGCCATAGTAGCGTTTGCCTGGGTAGCCTTCTGCATATTTATTGGTTAGCTGAGAACCTTGAGCCTGCATGACTCGTGGACTGGTATAGTTTTCAGAAGCAATTAATTCAATGTGTTCTTCTTGACGTTGTACTTCTTGCTCCATTGCTTCCCATAATTTTGGATCGTAGTCAGCAATATTCATTTCACGCTTTAACATTCGCTTCTCCTGCCTCAGCAATTCAATAGGTTGAAAATCGATTCATCGCAATGACACACAGTGTAAACTCTTTTTCTCTCTTGAGATAGCCCTAAAGAAAAAATATACGCAAACGATTGCATTAATTTTTTTCACTTCATTTGCTTCTGAAGGCTCCACTATAAAATAGCTTAAATTTTAATTTTTAACGTAGAAACATCCAGATTTGTTAGCCCCTTCTCATTATGTGCCTAATTCCGACATATTTTCCCAGTTTGAGTCTTTACATAAAACCTTAAATATTATAAGTTGTATTTAAAATGCATGTTTATAAATAAACTTTATGTCTTTCAAAAAAGAGTGATTTATTGGGATGAAATATACTTATCCCAATGATGTAAAAGGATATGTTTGTACAAAACTAAAAACTGACGCCTTACGCTCACTACGATGAGAACATGAAAATAATTCAGGAGCACCTGTATGCTAGATAGCCAAACCATCGCCATTGTTAAATCAACCATTCCTGCCATCGCTGAAACAGGGCCAAAACTAACCGCACATTTTTATGATCGGATGTTTAAACAACACCCTGAGCTAAAAGATATTTTTAACATGACTCACCAAATGAATGGAGACCAACGTGAAGCTCTGTTCAACGCTATTTGTGCTTATGCGGTAAATATTGAAACTCCTGAAGCACTGATTTCAGCGGTTGAAAAAATTGCCCAAAAACACGTTAGTTTAAATATCAAACCTGAGCATTACCCTATTGTTGGGGAAAATTTACTGGCGGCTATCGATGAACTACTTAGTCCAGGCCAAGAAGTGCTTGATGCTTGGGGAAGAGCTTACGGGGTCTTAGCTGATATCTTTATTGGTCGTGAAGCAGTCATTTACCAAGAGAATGCAGATAAAATTGGAGGCTGGGAGGGTTTACGTGAATTTAAATTGAAACAAAAACAACCACAAAGCGATGTAATCACCAGTTTTGAATTCATACCTGTCGATGGGAAACCCGTCGCAGATTACCGTCCAGGCCAATATATCACTATTTATGTCAACAATCAGGGATTTGAAAACCAAGAAATCCGCCAATACTCACTAACGACCGCGCCTAATGGCCGTAGCTACCGTATTGCAGTAAAACGTGAAGAACAAGGCTCCGTTTCTAATTTCTTACATCAACAATTAAATGAAGGTGATAGCGTACTGCTCGCCCCACCATGTGGTGATTTCTTCATTGATGTTGATGACCAGACACCTGTTACCTTGATCTCTGCAGGCGTTGGTTTAACCCCAATGCTGAGTATGTTAAATCATCTAACAGAACAAGGTCACAATGCACAAGTTAATTGGTTCCATGCCGCTGAAAATGGTGCTGTTCATGCCTTTAGGCACGAAATTCAACAACTATTAGCAAAACAACAAACCAGCCAATCTGCGATTTGGTTTAATCAACCAAGAGAGGAAGATCGTCTCGGGTTTGATTACCAATATGAAGGTTTAATGAATTTAGAATTGGTACGTGAATGGATTGAACAACCGAACATGCAATTCTATTTCTGTGGCCCTGTTGGTTTTATGCAGCACGTAGGCAAACAGCTAATTGCAATGGGTGTCGATGCCGATGCTATTCACTATGAATGTTTTGGACCACATAAAGTATTACCCCTCAATTAATGGATAAAAAATGCTCTTCTGTTTAGAAGAGCATTCTCTGAAACATGTTAACTGAAGAAAATGGTTTAAATGGTTAAGTGTTTGCCATTTTTCTAAATTTAGCGGTAACGGACTCGCATAATAAATACACAATTCTAATCCCATTCCTGTGTATTTTCCGTTACCGCTTTTTCACATAACGTAATTTATTAAATCGCTTCTTCATCTTGCTCACCGGTCCGAATACGGATCACTCGAGCTACATCATAAACAAAGATCTTCCCATCACCAATTTTGCCCGTTTGGGCCGTTTGCATAATGGTTTCGACACAGTTTTCAACAATGTCATCAGGGACAACAATTTCAATTTTTACCTTAGGTAAAAAATCAACCATATACTCTGCACCACGGTAAAGCTCGGTATGCCCTTTTTGACGTCCAAAGCCTTTCACTTCAGTTACCGTCATTCCGGTAATACCCACTTCTGCCAATGCTTCACGAACATCATCAAGTTTGAATGGCTTTATAATTGCATCAATTTTTTTCATAAATAATTCCTGTTATGACCAGTTTTTACGGCCAAAACCTGAGGTGATCGGATAGCGGCGATCTTTACCAAAATTACGCATCGTAATACGTGGCCCAACAGGAGCCTGACGGCGTTTATATTCATTAATATCAACAAGACGTACAACTTTTCTCACCACGTCTTTATCAAAACCAAGTTTGATTAAATCATTAACTGACAAGTCTTTTTCCACGTAGCCTTCCAATAATGCGTCTAACACATCATAAGGCGGCAAACTGTCTTGATCTAATTGCCCTGGAGCAAGTTCTGCTGACGGTGGCCTATCAATCACACGCTGAGGAATTGCTGGAGATAATGTATTACGATATTTAGCTAACTCAAAGACGAGAGTTTTCGGTACATCTTTTAATACGTCAAAGCCACCCGCCATATCGCCATATAATGTTGAATAACCAACAGCAGATTCACTTTTATTACTGGTCGTCAACACTAAGCGACGACGTTTATTTGACATTGCCATTAAAATAACCGCTCGGCAACGCGCTTGTAAGTTTTCCTCAGTGGTATCAACCGCGGTTCCTTCAAACATCGGGGTTAACTGGGCCATAAAGGCATCAAACATCGGTTCGATGGATACGATATCGAATTCAACCCCAAGCAAATCAGCTTGCTCTTTAGCGTCGTGAATACTCATTTCAGAAGTATAGCGGAATGGCATCATGACAGCTTGTACATGCTCTTTCCCTATAGCATCAACGGCAATGGCCACCGTTAGCCCTGAGTCAATACCACCTGATAGCCCTAAGATTGCACCATTAAAACCATTTTTATTGATGTAGTCACGAGTTGACATAACTAAAGCTTGGTATACCTGAGCAACTGGGTCATTCTCAATAAATACGCTACCTTCGCTCACCAATGCAAGTTCATCAAATTGTACTGTGATCACCTGCTCTTTAAATTCTGCTAATTTAAAGATTTGTTTACCTTTATTCGCAATGACTTTTGAGCCACCATCAAACACCAATTCATCTTGCCCACCCACTTGGTTGAGATACACAATTGGCATATGAGTGCGTTTGCAATGTTCGACTAATAAGTCGGTTCGAATATGCTCTTTATGAATATCATAAGGAGATGCATTGATGGTTAATAATATTTCAGCACCCGCCCCTTTGACTGCATTTACTGGCTCGTCATACCAAATGTCTTCACAAATTAATAAACCGAGTTGATAACCTTTAAATTCAACAACGCAGGATTTTTCATCTGCAGTGAAATAACGGGGTTCATCAAACACACCATAATTTGGCAACTCTTGTTTAAAATAGCGAGCGTGCAATTTACCTTGATAGAAAAAGGACAGCGCATTATAGATATCATCCCCTTCATACCATGGATGACCAACAATAATCGCCGTTTCTTGGCTAGCTTTTTGCAAACGGTCAAGTTGTACTAAACAGCGGTCCTCGAAATCAGCTCGGAAAATTAAATCTTCTGGTGGATACCCTGTCAAAGACAGTTCTGAAAACATGACAATATCTGTGTTTGGTGCTTGTTCACTCACAACTTGCAGCATGCGATCGCAGTTGCCTTCGATATCACCGACTAACCAATTAAGTTGTGCTAGTGAAATATTAAGCTTACGGCTCATAAGGTGTTTTTTCTCCCGGAGCGTGAATATGAATTGCCTTATTCCACATAATGTAATCGATAACAACCATGTGGTAAATAATACTTATTTATTCTTTAAAATCATTAGCTTCTAAATCATGACGACCAAGTAATTTATAAAATTCTGTACGGTTTCGTCCTGCCATTCGGGCAGCTTGAGTAACATTTCCTTTCGTCATTTGTAATAACTTACGTAAATAATTCAATTCGAACTGATTGCGAGCTTCAACAAATGTTGGTAGCGCCGTATTTTCACCTTGAAGTGCTTGGCTGACCAGTGCTTCGCTTATAACAGGAGACGTCGTTAATGCAACACACTGTTCGATAACATTCACTAATTGACGGACATTGCCCGGCCAGCTCGCTGTTATTAAGCATTTCATTGCATCACTGGAAAAACTACGTACAAAAGGTTTATGACGTGATGCAGCTTCACGCAATAGATGATTAGCTAATAATGGAATATCTTCTGAACGTTCATTTAACGCAGGAATACGCAAGTTAACCACATTCAAACGATAGTAAAGGTCCTCACGAAACTCATTTTTTTCCATTGCTTTTGGTAGGTTACGGTGAGTTGCAGACAGAATACGTACGTCAATATCTAAATCACGGTTGCTACCTAAAGGACGAACTTTGCGCTCTTGCAATACCCGCAGTAATTTAACCTGCAATGGCATTGGCATATCACCAATTTCATCTAAAAATAACGTTCCACCACTGGCAGCAAAGAATAACCCTTCGCGATTACTGACTGCGCCAGTAAAGGCGCCTTTTGCATGCCCAAATAGTTCAGACTCTAATAATTGTTCAGGTAGTGCACCACAGTTAATGGCAATAAACGGCTTACGTGCCCTAGGGCTAGCTTTATGAATCGCCTGCGCTAAAACCTCTTTACCGGTACCACTTTGCCCGTTAATCAATACGCTAACATCAGATTGTGCCACCATATGCGCTTGTTCTAACAGGCGTATCATTAAGGGGCTACGTGTGACAATACCTGAGCTCCATTCTTCATCACTCATGGGTGTTGAAGAAAGTGCGAGTGCTTCATCAATCGCTTTATATAATGCGTCTTTGTCGACTGGCTTAGTTAAAAAACTAAATACGCCTCGTTGTGTTGCTGCGACGGCATCAGGAATCGAGCCATGAGCTGTTAATATAATGACAGGCATGTTTGGATGGGCTTTTTGTATCTCATCGAAAAGCGCCATGCCATCCATTTCATCCATACGTAAATCACTGATGACTAAATCTAATTTTTCTTTTTGTAAGATTTTTAGTGCTTCAGGACCACTTTCTGCTGTAGTGACTTTAAAACCCTCACTACTCAAACGCATACCTAACAGTTTCAGAAGACTTGGGTCATCATCCACGAGTAATAAATTTGCTGACTTACGATTCGTCATTTTTGTTCATTCTCCGATGAGTTTTGCTCTACTGGAGAAGATACACTGCTATCAGGCTTTGGCTCTTCAGAGGAAATAGGTTTATCTCCTTCAACCCCATTTTCCACCTCTTTTTCAGTTTCGTTCGTGCTCTTTTTGCGAGATGAAAGTTGACGTTCAATATCCGTTAAGTTTTCAAGCTTACGGGAGGTCGTATTCAGTTCGAAAGCCAATTTAGCATTATCTTCTTTCAAGCGGTCGAGCTTTGTATCCATTTCTTGTTGTAGGCGTTTATAGCGAACACCCGCGTCAGACAAGTTGATAATTTGGACTTGTTGCTCACGCCATAATTGTAATAATGGCCGTACTGCTGTTGGAAAATTCAAACTGTACGTATTGATGCTATCAAGCATTTTGCGGCGCTCAGCAATAGACGGGTCAGCAGAATTCAACAATATATTTTGTTGAAATGCACTCGACCAGTTTGTTACCTCGATTTTACCTGCTTCATCACGTGCTTGACTGGTTTCAGTGCGATCGGCACAGTCCATCATTCGCAACCAAAATAGCGCGTTTTCCCGTGCAGTAGGTTGGTCATTATTCCAGATCGTTTCACATGATGTATACCGGTAGTCCGTAACTTTTACCTCAGGCACAACGACTTGTGCTAGAGTTTCGAGCGGTGACTGACCATTTTTAGCGACACACCCACTTAAGATTAGGGAAAATAAGACCGCCCCAAAATTGAGCCCTGTACGTCTCATCACATAAGGTACTCTTTGACTATGTTTACTTAACGATGCATTACGGTAAAGTACCGCCCAAACACCTGTAGACCGATTTACCATTATTCATTCTCTGCGGTTAGAGGCAGTTCAATTCTAAAACAGACATCTGCTGATTTAGTGGGAACAAGAGAAAGCTCGCCCCCCATTTGTTTAATACAATCTTGCGCAATACTCAGCCCTAGCCCACTTCCTTTAACAGCACCTTTTCTTTGCAATGAACCTTGATAGAAAGGTTCAAAAATCATGCTTTGCTCAGATTCAGGAATTGGCATACCCGTATTCGCAACTTCAATTAGCAGTTTATTGCCAGTTTGGCGACTAGAGATCCAAATATTACCTGATTCGCCACCATAGTGCACCGCATTGGAATAGATATTATCAATAACTCTCCCAAGAAGTGAGGGTTCAGCTAAACAGCTATCCACTTTTAAACGCACTTCTGTTTTGATGTTTTTAGCCCGTGCGGGTAAGTTATGCGCTTTGACAATATCGTCAATGAGTTTTTGTAAATCAACAATCTGTGCTTCCGGTGGGGTATCTACGAGCTTACGGTTATAGTCAAGTAATTGCTCAATAAGTTGCTGAAGATGCTTACTGCTGTGATCCAAAATTTCTACAACTTCTTTTTGAGACACCGTTAATGGCCCGGCTACCTCATCAGCAAGTAACTCCGTTCCTTCACGCATACTTGCAAGAGGCGTTTTTAATTCGTGCGAAATATGACGAAGAAATTCATGACGTTGTGATTCAAGCCATGCTAATCGCTCACTTAACCATATAATACGCTGCGCGATTGTCCGTAGCTCCCTAGGACCTTTGAAGCGCTCAATATTATTGGCTATCGTGCGTCCAGTTCCAAGACGGTTAATCATTCGTTCGATAGCTTTAACTGGGCCAATAATCATCCTAGTGAATAATGCCACTAGCAAAGCGCTTAATAAGAATAAAATTAAGCTCTGCCAGCCAAATAATTGACCTTTATTCGCAATTGCTTTTTGTAGCTGTTCTCCACGGCTAAAAATCACATCTCGAGTTTCTTGCACTAATGAGACATTTTCGGCAGAAAACTGTTCTAAGGCTAGTGTGGTTTTTTCTGTTGGCTCATTATTTTCACAAGTGACTGTTTTAAGTACATCCAAAGTGTTAGCCAATGCGGAGGTGTCTGACGAAGTGGGTAAGATTGTTTTTTGACGCTCGAACATTTGCTGGTAATCTGCAAACTGTTTCTGATATTGCGTTTGCAAGGTGGCATCTTGTAAAACACAGTATTGCCGATAGCTTCGCTCCATCTCTAAGGCGAGACTACTCATGACCTCACTACGCCGTGCGTCAAGCAGCGTGGTTTTATTGATATTGGCAGCTTGGTTACTGAGTTGCTCCAGGCTTTGATACGCCTGGTAAGCGAGTACTAATAAAGGAAGTAGTACAAGCCAAAATGCCATCACAACGAGTTGGCGCAAGGAGCGCGGGAAAAAACGCCATTTACTCAATACATTCATCTCATACCCATTAAACGTATTGCAATGGTAGCAGAACTCTTTGTCATGCGAAAAGCACAATCCAAATTATGTGTCCCATAGCGTTAAAATCAGACTAAGTGTAACAATCAAAAAGCAATGAACGTGCCAAGTTAATTGGTAAAAAATGATAATTTTCAGATAGGTATATTCATCACTCCGGATGTTCCTTTTTCGCATAAACGAAAGCATAAAAGAATCGATAGGTCTTACTAAATAAATTCTTTCGGCTTTTCTTTAGTTTTTTCTTTAAAAATAAAACACTTAGCTATGTCCTAAATAATTCGAATTGCAGCTAGGCGCCAAGTGAAGATATCTCTAGTAGCATACAAAAGTATGTGACTAGAGTGTCTGAACGCAGGTAACAACGCTGCGGTTCGAAGTATGACGGGCATTATGGTGGGCATAAAATAGGAAGGCGGGATAAAGGACTTACCTTTACCCCGCCAGCGATAACAACGACTCTGATGGTTACTGCTTTTATATAATTATATCTTTACATTAAAGATAATTATATAGGTGGTGCCTCACTCCACGTGTCGCCCTGTGTTTGATAAGGCCCGTAGGCGAATATCTGTGCTGTTGGACGGTAGGCACCTTACTTTGGCGTCATTCTTGGTTTATGTGGTATGTACCCAACTAATTTTGGACCTACATAAGAAGTTGAATGAGCAACTGAGTATTATTATGCACATGCCGTGCCAACTTTTCAAGTTATTCTTTAACTAATTGAAAAATAATATTATTTATTTTTTACTGTCTATTCATTGATTCTGGATACACTAAAACGGCTTATCTCTTTCTCCATATTGTCGCTAATTTAAGACACCCTAAACATCAAATTTATAAATCTATATTTATCAATAAGATAAATGTCTCCTTTTGACGACACTCTAAAGTGGCGTCTGTCGCCAATTTTAGACATACGCATTTTTGGGTGACGTATAATCAAATTTGTTAATTCCAGTCAAAGAACATTAAATATATTTATAACTTATTAGCATCCGAAAAATAGCACACAACTAACCAAAACCATTATTATTAATGAAAATCAATAAATTAAATTAAAAATAATCAGCAATTTATTTAAAGGGAATAGGTTGTTATTTTTCAAAACCAGATAATACTTAAACCAAAGAAATGAATTCATTTTTCCATTAATTTATCGTAGGGGATTCCATGGAACATAGAACGATGATAATAGACAATAAATCATGTGAACTCAGTGCTAGCCAATATGTGTTACAACAAGCCATTGGTTTTTCTTACCAAGCCGCATTACGTGCTGCAGTACAGCTCAATCTGGCTGAGCATTTGGAGAGTGGGCCCAAAACAGCGAAACAGTTGGCACAAGAAATCGGGGGACGAGAACGCACGCTTAATCAAATACTACGCCTACTCGCGAGCCACCGCATATTTGAATCTGTGGGTAATTCACGGTTTGCATTAAATTTAGAAGCCCGCTTCCTGATGGCAAACCACCCATATTCATTGCGTCAAGCGGTCTTAATGCTCACCGACCAAACCTTCTGGATGCCACTTTATCAGTTAGGTGAGCTTGCGTTAAAACAACCTGTATTTGAGAACTTGTTTGGCTGTAATTTTTTCGAGTATTGGGAAAAAAATGCTGATTTAGCTGATAACTTTCATAATGGAATGTCCTCCATGTCTGCTTTGGAAAACCATTATGTCGTTAAGCATTATAATTTCCCTGAAAATGCCACTGTTGCAGATATTGCAGGTGGCTTTGGTAGTTTACTTCTTGAAGTTCTCCAACAAAACCCAACCGTAAACGGCATTCTATTCGACAGAGAGCATGTGTTAGAAAATCATGTCCTACATGCATTAAACGATAGTTCACGTTGGACTCTTTACCCCGGTTCATTCTTTGAAAAATGCCCAGATGCCGATATCTTTTTATTAAAATACATCAGTCATGATTGGCCGGATGAACAAGTTGTTGAAATTTTAACCACCATTCGCCGTGCGATGAAAGAAACCGCTAAGCTACTCTTAGTTGATTGTATTGTTGCCGATGATAACACCCCTGACTTTGGTAAAGAGCTCGATTTAATTTGCATTCAATTGTCCTCTGAAGGCGGTGAGCATACCAAAGCAGAATTTGAGGCTCTTTTTTCCCAAGCTGGGTTGAAGCTTAATCAAATTATTAGCACAGGTACCCATGTTAAGCTCATTGAAGTGCTACCTATTTAAATGTAAGCAAACGCTGTATAACCATCAGGTAATAGAACATCAAGCATTCGTTTTATTACCTTATCAGTATTTAGCTGTATTGTGGCTATTGGCATATTTTCATGACTTCCTCCTGCTTTTCTGATGAATATCCTAATTCTAAATTATGTTAGTAGCTTATCTCTTCTCGTCTTGATATAAGATTTCCCAATACCCTACTCATCAAATTGATAAAAAATATGATAAAAATCGCTTTAGTTGATGACCACGTGGTTGTGCGTTCTGGTTTCGCACAACTTTTAACACTGGAACCCGATATTTCAGTTGTTGGGCAATATGCAAATGCCCAAGAAGCATGGCCGAATTTACTCAATTTAGATATTGATGTCGCCATCATGGATATTTCAATGCCAGATGAAAACGGTTTACAACTTTTATCACGGTTGCGTCAAAAAAAGCCTGATTTTCGCACCATTATATTGAGCATTTATGATACCCCAGCCTTTGTGCAAAGTGCTTTAGATGCGGGAGCCAGTGCGTATTTAACTAAACGCTGTGGCCCTGAAGAGTTAGTGCAAGCGGTTCGCTCTGTCCACCAAGGCGGCTGCTATTTATGTGCCGATGCTATGCGAGCACTACGCCACTCTCCTAAGCAACAGCAAAGTCTACATGAATTGACACCTCGGGAACGGGAAGTATTTGATTTATTAGTTGCTGGCTTGAGTGTAAAAGTGATCGCAGAGCAACTTGAATTAAGCCATAAAACCGTGCATGTTCACCGCGCAAATATACTAGGCAAATTGCAATGCGAAAATACCATCGACCTTGTTCACTACGCGTTAGAACATAACCTAATTTCACGGTAATTCAGGCATGAATAAAAGCTTACGGTTAACGCTGCAATCCATCTTCTTATTTTTTACCTATTCCTTGTTATGGATTGGCTTGTGGATTATCGGCTTTTATTTAAGTCAAAACAGTTTTCAGGCAACTTTATTTCTGCCACAAGGCTTACGCCTAGCATTGATGATTATCCTTTGGAGACGCTACTGGCCAACACTACTGCTTAGCGAAGGGATATTAAATTTTTGGTTATCATCAGAGCAACTTCTCTTCCAACCTATTTTACTGTTATCACCGTTATTAAGTCTCGGTGTGGCTTTTGTTATTCAAAATATCTGGTGGCGTTATACGTTATATTGGCAGCGGTTATTATTATTACTCGCAGGCGTTGCGGCAAATAGTGTATTGCATGCTTTATTATTCAGTGGGTTATCATCTTATTCTATTAGCCAATTATTCCTAACAACATTCACCGGAGGGATACTACTTTCTCCTTTTGTTTACCTTATTTATGAATATCTACACGAACAACACTACCAAATGCTACTTGATTATGGGACGCCAGATAAACAATTACGAACCTCTTTGATTGTTTGGTGTTTTCTATTTTGTGTCGTTGGGCTCAGCGCCCAAGTATTTTTTGCTCCCGAAATTGAACGGTTAATTGTCTTACTGGTGTTTATTCCTAACGTTTTTATGGCCTATCGTTATGGCTGGCAAGGTGGCGTACTTTCTGCATTATTAGGTAGTTTAATCATTACTTTTGCGCGGCAATTCCACGGTGCATTTGCTGATTTAGAAGAGTTAGAAATGTTTCTCAGCACTCAGGCCTTAATTGGTATTGGCCTTGGGATAGCAATTAGCCGACAAAAACAGCTGGCAAGTAATCTACAACGTTATCGCCAGCGCTTAGAAGAAGAACTAAAAACACGGCGCGACTTAATGTTGCAGCTCGTGCACACCGAAGAAGATATCAAAAAAGTGATTGCCCGTGAGCTGCATGATGAAATTGGGCAAAATATTACTGCTATTCAAATTCAGTCGATGCTAGTGAAAAAAACAGCGACAGATGACATCAGTCACCAAGCAGCCAGTCAAATAAATGAATTAGCGCAGCAAATTCATCAATCTACGCGGCAATTATTGCGCCAATTGCGCCCTCCTGTGTTAGATGAAATGTCTCTTGAAAATGCACTAACACACTTAATTGCTGAATTTTCTTTTCCACAGAATAATATTCAATGCCGCTTTCATTATGGCTTACAAACAACACCGATCAATGAAACAGTGTTGTTTACACTTTATCGCCTCGTTCAAGAGCTACTTAACAATATCAGTAAACATGCAAAAGCCACACAAATCCACATTTCACTTGAGCAAATAGGTGACTCTATCCAGCTTATTGTTAATGATAATGGTGTCGGTATTCCATTTAGCAAACGCACGAGTGGCTTTGGTTTGCGCGGTATTGAAGAGCGAGTGAGAGCCTTAGGCGGTGACTGGACACTAACAACCCTAAACGGTACACAAATAAGTGTTAACTTGCCCACATTTTGAGATAAAACATCGTAAAACTAGGAATAATTCCTAGCCCTCTAATACCTTCTCTCATCCTTTTTGTTAAAAATTTGATTACATTTTGCCTAACAAGAGAAACCGCCCTATGACAGGTAAAGACACGTTGAGTCTGGATAACACGTATCGTTTTTGGCGTCGCCGCTTAATGCTATCAATGATTATTGGTTATGCCACTTTTTACCTTACGCGAAAGAGTTTTAATTTCGTGATGCCTGTGATGCAAAACGAGCTGTTTCTCGATAAAAGCGACATTGGCTGGATAGCGACTGCCTTTTATTTAACCTACGGTATTTCTAAGTTTTTATCGGGGATCTTCCACGATATCACAGGATACCGTTGGTTTATGGGTGCCGGTTTAGTGATGACAGGGCTACTGAATATTATTTTTGCCTACTGCTTATCATTTCCAGCGTTATTAATTGTCTGGACACTAAACGGCTTTTTTCAAGGTTGGGGCTGGCCACCTTGTGCACGCATTCTAACGAACTGGTATTCACGCAATGAACGCGGGTTTTGGTGGGGACTGTGGAATATCTCCATCAATCTAGGGGGAATGTTGCTTCCCTTGCTGACGGCATTATTAGCAACCCAATACAGTTGGCAAATGGCCTTAATTGTTCCCGGGATCATTGGTGTCATCATTGGGCTATGGTTGTGTCGCCAATTACGCGGCACACCGCAAGAAGAGCAACTACCAAGTGTTGGGCTGTGGCGACACGATGTCTTGGAAATGCGCCAAGAACGCTTATCACCGCCAATGCCAATGCTAGTAATATTAAAAGATGCCATCATTTTTAACCGTATGATTTGGTTACTGGGCTTCTCCTATATTTTGGTTTATCTGATCCGCATGGCGATAAACGATTGGGGAAATTTATGGTTAACAGAAAAACATGGCACCAATTTACTCAGTGCGAATGCAACATTATCGTTATTTGAGCTGGGCGGATTATTAGGTGCACTCTGCTCTGGTTGGGGCTCTGATATTCTGTTTCGTGGCCAACGAGCGCCCATGATCCTGCTGTTTTCATTGGGTCTTTGTGTCTCAGTAAGTGCCTTATGGTTAACGCCAATTCATCACTATGCTTTATTGGCTGCATGTTTCTTTGCGATTGGATTTTTTGTTTTTGGTCCACAAATGTTAATCGGTCTAGCTGCAACAGAATATTGTCATAAAAAAGCAGCTGGAGCGGTAACTGGCTATCTTGGATTGTATGCCTATTTAGGCGCTGCAATTGCGGGATGGCCACTCTCTCAAGTCATTGCACACTATGGTTGGTCAGGAATGTTTTCTTTACTAGCGAGTGCTGCGGCTTTGATGGGATTACTGCTAATGCCTCTATTGATTGCCAATGTCAGCAAACGAGAGCATTTAGCAGGCACTGTTTCACCCTCTGATAATAAAACCTGAATAAAGGACTGACAATGAAACTGAAAACTCTCTCTACGCTTGTTGCTGCTGGCTTATCCCTCGCAGCGATTACTACCACTGCAAATGCTGCGGGCCGTTTAGTTGTTTACTGTAGCGCCACTAACGCCATGTGTGAAACGGAAACGCAGGCTTTTGCTAAGAAATATGATGTCAAAACCACCTTTGTGCGTAATGGTTCTGGCAGTACGTTAGCCAAAATCGAAGCTGAAAAACGTAACCCACAAGCTGACGTGTGGTACGGCGGTACATTAGACCCTCATTCACAAGCCGGGGAAATGGATTTGCTTGAACCATACAAATCACCAAATCTGGCTGAGATCATGCCGCAGTTCCAAGATCCCGCAAAGCGTAAAGGCAATTATTCTTCCGCTGTTTACATCGGTATTTTAGGGTTTGGCGTTAACAAAGACCGTCTAAAAGAGAAAGGTTTACCTATCCCTACTTGCTGGAAAGATTTAACTAAACCTGAATATAAAGGTGAGATTCAAATTGCAGACCCACAAAGTTCAGGAACTGCTTATACCGCATTAGCCACTTTCGACCAATTATGGGGTAATGAGCAAGCCTTTGATTACCTGAAAAAATTAAACTCGAATATCTCTCAATATACTAAGTCAGGTATTGCCCCAGCACGTAATGCCGCCCGCGGTGAGTCCGCCATTGGTATTGGTTTCTTACATGATTATTCATTAGAAGTGGAAAATGGCGCGCCATTAGAGCTTATCGCACCATGCGAAGGTACTGGCTATGAAATTGGCGGGATCAGCATCCTGAAAAATGCACGCAATATGGATAATGCGAAACTGTTTGTTGATTTCGTCTTATCGAAAGAAGCCCAAGAGTTAAGTTGGAAAGAAGGTAAATCTTATCAAATCTTAACCAATACAACGGCAGAGTCCTCTCCTATTTCATTAAAACTCAATGAGTTAAACCTAATTAATTATGATATGGACAAATACGGTGATGCTGATGTCCGTAAGAACCTTATCAATAAATGGGTAACAGAAGTCAAAATGAGCAAATAGCTATCTCGTGCGGTGGTCATCCACCGCACTGAGCTCTTACTAAACTAAAATAAAAATTAAATTTAATTAAGCTCTGAATAATTTGAGTTGTCGCCAGCGGCGCATAACGTTATCCCTAGGCGCATACAGTAAGTATGTGACTAGGGTAACGAAGTGAAGCCAACACCGTGACAACGCAAAATATGACGAGCTTAGGGGGAACTATGTCTCAAACCCTAACCTTATCGACCCCAACCAAAAAAGATAGCATATTTTTTTGGCTGTTGATTGCTTGGCTAGGTTTCGCGTTGCTGCCTTCTTGGAGCTTAGACTATGGCGTACTTGACTCAACACAAGACGAAATCATAGCAGCTTACGGTTGGAGTGGACTAAACATTAGCTGGCTTTGGTATTTATTACCGTCCATTTTATTTATTCGCCCGTTAACACCAGCGGATCGTTATCATAAAACACGGCATTATTTCGATATTGGCGTAGCAGTTGTCACCGCAGCCGTGGTGATCTTAACCTCTTATTTTGAAGGAAAAGGGTTAGGTTACTCAACTATTGTACTATTTATCGCCTTGGGTATGGTGATGACACTGGCGTTAACCCGCCTTGAGTGGCTCGGTGGAGACCAATTCGTTATTGGCTCGCTGATCACCGTTGTTGCTTTGATAACCCTGTTTATTGTGTTCCCGAGTGTCGCTATTTTCATTCCGATGTTTACTGATGGGAATGGGGACTTTGCACCATTCGCCTTTGTGGCAATTCTGACGCAATCTCACATTGTCCAAGTTATTATTAACTCAGTATTTTTATCGTTAGCGGTAGGGGCTGGCTGTACTTTCTTTGGCTTAATTTTAGCCATTTATACGACGCGTATTGCTAAGCGCTCTGCCATCATTGGCCGTGTTTTTTCTATTTTGCCTATCGTCACTCCGCCATTTGTGGTTGGCCTAGGGGTCACCTTGATGATGGGGCGTTCGGGCTATATTACTGAATTCCTTGCGACCTATATGGGTCTGGAAAATACCAACTGGCTATATGGTTTTACGGGTATTTGGTTAGCGCAAGTACTGGCATTCACTCCAATGTCATTCATGATTTTAGACGGTGCGATTAAAACCATTCACCCATCTTTAGAAGAAGCGTCTTATACTTTACGTGCCAACCGTTACCAAACTTTCTTTAATGTTTTTATGCCATTACTGAAACCTGCTTTGGCGAACGCATTTTTAATCGTCATCGTACAATCGCTCGCTGACTTTAGTAACCCATTGGTTTTAGGCGGTAACTTCGACGTACTCGCAACGCAAATTTACTTTTATATCACTGGTTCACAACTGGATTATCAAGCCGCCAGTACCTTGGGTGCATCACTATTAGTGTTCTCACTATTAGTCTTCTGTGTTCAGTATATGTGGATAGGTAAACGCTCCTATGTCACCGTATCAGGAAAATCTTACCGTGGTGATGTTCAACCGTTACCAACGTCATTAATTACTATCGTAACCACTTTCTTAGCGATTTGGGTTGCATTTAACGTCTTGTTATACGGCAGTATTTTCTACGGTAGCTTCACTGTTAACTGGGGTGTTGATTACACTTTAACCTTCGATAACTTTATTAAATTATTCGGTCAAGGTATGAGCGATGGTGCGTGGCCGTCATTGTTGGATACGCTTCTGTACGCTGGTATTGCCGCTCCCATCACCGCGATTCTTGGCTTACTTATCGCCTATATTGTGGTTCGCCAAGAGTTCCGCGGTAAAAAGACTATCGAATTTACCACGATGCTGTGCTTTGCGGTGCCAGGAACTGTTGCGGGTGTGTCATACATTTTAGCCTTTAACGATTCCCCGTTTTATTTAACGGGAACTGCCGCTATCGTCATTATATCAATGACCATGCGTAACGTTCCTGTCGGGATCCGTGCAGGTATTGCAGGCTTAGGCCAAATTGATAAATCGTTGGATGAAGCATCACTCAGCTTACGAGCGGGTTCAATGCGTACCATCTTCTTTATCTTACTGCCATTGTTGCGCCCAGCCATTTTATCAGCGCTGATCTATAGCTTTGTCCGTGCGATCACCACGGTCAGTGCGATTGTATTCTTGGTTACTCCTGATACTCGCGTCGCTACAGCCTATATTTTGAACCGTGTAGAAGACGGTGAATATGGCGTTGCCATTGCCTATGGCTCAATCCTGATTGTCGTAATGCTGGCAATTATTTTCTTATTTGACTATTTGATTGGCGAAGCCCGTGTTTCACGTTCCAAAGCCAAAAATGCACAGTAATCATGGAGTAACTGACATGACACAACATCATTTTGTTGAACTAAAAAATGTGACTAAACGCTTTGGCAACAACACCGTCATCGATGATTTAAGTCTTTCAATTCCGCAAGGTAGCATGGTGACCCTACTCGGCCCATCTGGTTGTGGTAAAACTACCGTATTACGCCTAGTGGCGGGGTTAGAAAAACCCACCGAAGGCCGTATGTTTATTGATGGTGAAGATGTTACTGACCGTTCAATTCAACAGCGTGATATTTGTATGGTTTTCCAATCCTACGCCCTATTCCCACATATGTCGTTAGGGGATAACGTCGGTTATGGCTTAAAAATGTTAGGCTTACCCAAAGCGGAAATTAAAAAGCGGGTTGATGAAGCATTGGAGTTAGTGGATTTAGCTGGCTTTGCTGACCGTTTCGTTGACCAAATTTCTGGAGGTCAGCAGCAGCGTGTAGCCTTAGCTCGTGCGCTGATACTCAAGCCTAAAGTGCTATTATTTGATGAGCCATTAAGTAACTTGGATGCAAATTTGCGTCGTAGCATGCGTGAAAAAATTCGTGAGTTACAGCAACAGTTCAATATCACCTCTTTATATGTCACCCATGACCAAAGCGAAGCCTTTGCGGTTTCTGACATGGTATTGGTCATGAATAAAGGGAAAATCATGCAGTTAGGTTCACCGCAAGAGCTTTACCGCCAGCCAGCGTCAAAATTTATGGCGAGCTTTATGGGGGATGCAAATATTTTCCCTGCAACACTCAGTGCTGATTCCGTCGATATTTTCAATTATCGCTTACCGCGTCCAGAGCAGTTTGTTACAGATAAAACTGCGGTGACTGTGGGGGTCCGTCCTGAAGCCATCACACTAAGTTTGCAAGGCGAAGATAGCCAACGCTGCACGGTTACTCATGTTGCCTATATGGGACCTCAATACGAAGTCACTGTTGATTGGCATGATCAATCAATGTTGCTGCAAATTAATGCGACGCAGTTGCAACCCACTATTGGGGAAAAACTTTATTTGCAGATCCACCCATACGGCATGTTTATTCTTGAGTAATTAAATAATAATAAATGTTTTTAGATAACAGGTGAATAAAATACAGGGAAGTAACCTAGTTCAAGAACAATGAAAACTAGCCTACCAACAACAGGATAGCCTAACATGTGAGTAGCATATACCCCTCCCCCCATAAAAGGAGGAGGGATACGCAGCCCCGATAAAAAGATAAGCACCAAAAGCGTGTTAGCTATTATTCCAATGTCAAACTTTATTTTTTTCTAAAAAAACAATTAGCATACTTAACAAAATAAATAACATACCGATTATCATTGAAATTGTCATAGACTCATCTAAAAGATAGGATGAGATCATGACACTAATGATTGGTGAAATCAGAATTGAATATGATGAAAGTTTTGCACCACCATGTCCTATCATGTAATACCAAAGAACATAAACAACCACACCATTAGCCAGCCCCATGTAAATGATAGGGATATATACAACTATAAAAAATTCAAAATCTATATTAATCAATGTATTTACATCAACATTTAAAAAAGGAATCAATAAAACAAGAAAAATCAATGATATTATATTTTGGTAAAATACTTTTTCGGTTAGGCTTATTTTCAAGACAACCTTTTCAGATAAAATGGTTCCTAGAGCCCACACTAATGCACTTAATATAATTATTGCTTCACCAGTACCTATACCAACCGGTGATATAAATATAAAAACTCCACTAGTGCATAACAAAGATACAAATACTGAACGAATTTCAATGTGCTTATTCAGTATACCCAACAAAAATGTTGCTATTACTGGCATTGTATAAATAAGAACGGATGCTTTTACAGCTTCTGTGTGTTTTAACGCCAAGCCATTTAATATAGGTACTAAAAAAACATTTAAAAAACCAAGTGGAATACTTTTTACGAAATCTCGAACATTAAATCGGCATCGACAAAAAAAGATAAACGCAAAACACAAAAAAATGACTGAAATAATTAATGAATAAATTCTAAAAGCCCATACACCTACTTGCTCAATGGCTATTTTTGATATAGGGAATGCACTCCCCCATATTAATGATATTAAAGTGGCACAAAGAAGAATTTTAACTGCTTTCATTGTACCTCACAACTAATGCAATTCTTCCGTACTCTATATTAGATGTTATTGTAGAAACAAAATGAGGGATTTTTCTTCTTTTTGTATCAAAAATTAAAATATTTAAATATGTGGGTATGAATGTATCTAAAATTATTTTTTTATCCTGATCCAGTATCATTGTTAACCCGCCATAATTTGAATTCCATTCTTTCGTTAGATTAATCACGATACCTATGCCATCATCAGAGTCACAATGTGTAGTTAAAAAATCATCTTTATCAAACTTACTTAAATATATATTTGATATCATACTTATTTTACTTCCTGTTAATTCACTTAGAAAATTTTTAAATTTAATATCATTAACAACTGAAATTAAATCAAAAAGAATTACTTTCATATCATTGAAACATATTCTTTTAAATGAAAATGAAAAATCGCCATTATCTCTATCTTCAGATGCAATTGTTTTTTCATAATTAATACTATCTATGTTGGTATCAGAAAGATAGAAATCATTTACACCTCGCCGATTTTTTATAATGAAACTCCATTTATCTTCTTCAATACTATTAATTAAGCTTAGATTAATTTCAAATTCAGGGAAAAAATTTTTTATTGCAAAACTCGTATATCCATTACTCAAAAATGTTTTTTTATGCTTATTTATTCCCATTGAATAGGTTCTCCTCTATAAAGCTAAAGTCTCTAAGTGATATTTTAACTTTTCTTCCCTCCAGTGAGATAGCATCATACTTAGTGATAACTTTAATGACTTGGTCAACCACTAACCCTGACATTGCAGCTAGTGACGGCGAGCTTTGCCAAGCATTAACTTTTCTTACTCCATTTAAAAACTGTTGTTTCATTCTAGCTTCTTGGAACTCTCTTACTGTCGAGTCATTACTATAAAAGGCTTTTTTTATTTGATGTTTAACATCAAAGTATGTTCTTCCTATTTGATTATTTAAATAAATAGGGCCTATAGATATTTCATGAGGGTCACCACCAAGCTCAATGACAGGTATCGATTTATTAATAGCAACTTTATGTACTATTTCCTCAACGGTATTTTTTTTGTAGTAACCTAAACTTGCCCATGCTAGCAAAACCATATCAACATTATTAAGTAAATCATTAACTCTCTGTTCATTTGGCGTTAAAAACTCAAAATATTTTTCTATTTTAGTGTGTTTATTATGCCTATATATTCCGTTTTCAGCCGAGTCAACTTTACTTTTCCCAATATCATCCTCCGTATATAAGACTTGTCTATTTAGATTTGATAATTCGACAATATCACCATCAACAATTCTTAATGTTCCAACACCCGCTAATGCAAGTTGTAATGAACACCATGTTCCCCACCCACCCATTCCTAAAATTAGAACTCTACTTTTTTTTAAACGTTCTTGATACTTTATCGATGGTAAATTATCATTATCGACCAAAGAAAACTGTAGTAATTGACGATCGTATAGTTCAATCTCCCTAGAACTAAGTCTCGCTGATGAAATCATATTATCTTCAATTAAGCCACATGACATCATTTTTCTAATAAAATCGATTACTTCACTTTCATTAACATTTAAATTTTTATTTAGTAACTCCTTTATTATTCTCGGTAATGTATGTTCGCCATCTAATTTAGATAATACGACTTTAACCCATTCAGGAGGAGCCTTGATTATCTTAGCTTTACCAGGGATCTCACCGATACAAATATTTCCATTATCAGATTCAATAATATGATGGGAGCGTTTTATCATTGGCTTTGCTATAAAACTATACATATTTATCTCTCCTTTGATAATGCCGCATATTGCGGCATTAGTTTAATATCCACTCATCTAATACAATCTCTTCATCCTCATTATACATCGCAATTTCTTCACTAATTGAAGATATACGTTCGGTTAAGTCATGCAACATTATTTCATTTATCATATTTTCACCTTAAATAAATTTAATTTATATAAAAATGTTATCCGCATTGATAATGCTAGAATTAAAGAATATTAAATTAAGGTGGTCAATACCTATAGATAAAATAAAAAACAAAACCATATTAACAATAAATATATTGATAATGCATATTATTTTAATGCCTATATGTTAAATTTCATAAAAAAAACAACGTCTAAGTTTCCTTAAACGTTGTTTTTTTTATAGAATTTAATTATAAAAATGCTTTATATGGCAATTCAGGTTCATTTTTGAAAATATCACTAAAGCCACGGAAATGTTGATAATGCATGCGGTCTTTATCTGTTGGATAAGTATATTTCCCACCCACTTGCCAGAAGAACGGGGCAAATTTATATTGCAGGCGCTCTTTTTTCATATTCCACAACACTTCTATTTCACGCGGGTCATTTTGGAAGTTTGCCCAAATATCATGATGGAATGGAATAACCCGCTCACAATCTAATGACTCTGCTGCACGCAAAATATCCGATGAAGTCATTTTATCGGTCACACCACGTGGGTTTTCACCAAAAGAAAGCAGTGCGACATCAATATTGTAACGATTACCATGCGCCGCATAATAGTTTGAATAATGTGAATCGCCTGAATGATAAATAGAGCCGCCAGTTGTTTCTATCAGGTAGTTTACTGCACGAGAATCCATGCCATCTAAAATTTGCTTATCCGTGGAAGAAACGCCCTGTGGCAATGTCACCAATGCTGTGCGGTCAAATGAATCTAACACACGGATTTTCATATCCCCTACTTCAAGTACATCGCCAACTTTGGCGACTACACAGCGCTCTACTGGTACGCCCCACTTAATCCATAAATCCACACAGGCTTGAGGACCTATAAATTTAACGTGGTCGCCGCAATTTTGCATTACCGCCGCGGCCACATTGACATCAATATGGTCAGCATGGTCATGAGACGCTAAAATCGCATCAACTTCTTTAATGGCAAACGGGTCTAAAGGGAAAATCGCGGTTCGTAAGTTTGGTTGTAGCGCTTCCACCCCTCCCATACGCATCATTTGATGTTGCTTATTCATCAATGGGTTTTTCTGTGTTTTTTTCCCTGTTCCACACCAAAAATCGATACAAACATTGGTATTTCCTTCACTTTTTAACCAAATTCCTGTGCATCCTAGCCACCACATTGAAAAGGTATTAGGTTCAATAACCGTTTTTTCAATTTCTTCATTTAGCCACGTTCCCCACTCAGGAAACGTACTTAAAATCCAAGATTCACGTGTGATTTCATTTACTTTGCTCATAGTAATAATACCTTTTTCCAGAATTTTAGATGTAGGGAGCCTGATGCCTTAATCGAGAAATTAAGGCATGGCGGCAGAATTAGTTTAAGTTTTAAAAATTAGGTATACGGTGGAATTAAACCAGTATCACTCGCGTGCCCTGTGCAGCAATCGCTTTGATAACCTCAGAGTTAGCATTTCTTCCAGTGATAAGAACATCTATCTTATTAGCTGGGCAGAATAACATTCCGGTTCGATGACCCACTTTGGAACTGTCTACAACAACGACTAATTTATCAATTTGGTCAAGCATTTGCTGCTCTGCTACCGCAGTTAGCATGTCAGCTTTATATAAGCCGGCCTCCGTTAACCCTTTACCTGAAGTAAACATCCAGTTACCTGCATAACCCATTAACGTGTTCAAAGCCGGATTCAAAAAAATATTTTGTGCTTTGTTATACTGCCCGCCGATTAAAATGACGTCATCATGGTCTTGGTCTATCAAATAGCTCGCTAATGGAAAATAATTAGTCACAATTTGCACGTTTTTCCCGCACAATTGCTGCCCTAACATAAACGCGGTAGAACCACAGTTAATGACAGCACTTTCCCCTGGAAGACAAAGCGCTGCTGCTTTAATTGCGATTTCAGATTTTTCTTCATAGTGTTCAGTACTGTTGATGTTTAACGGTGTCCACTTACGCTTTTTATTTTCAATACGTTCAGCGCCATTACGGACTTTTCGCAATTTACCTTGCCCATCTAACTTTGAAATATCACGACGAGCTGTTGCAGGAGACACACTAAACTGTTCGGTAATATGAGAAACATTGATCACTCGATGTGTTTCCAATAACGACAATATTTCATTGTGTCTTTGCACTTCATTCATAATCATCGCCTTATTAGTTAATAATCATCCTGATGATGCATTATGATTCATAATGATTATTAGTGATTAGTTTTGATTCTATTTATCTCACTTACTATTGTCAACCTTTGCTCAGGTAAAAACACAATATTTGACATAAATAAATTTACACTATTGATATACAAGTATATTTTAAATTTTACGTGATCAGGTCGCCATTTATTTGTTTTTTTGCTGGTAAAAAAACGCACAAATGAGAACAATCAAAAAAGAGCAATTCGTGATTACATATGATCACATTTGATTTTTGCGAGACTGATTAATCGCTTTAAATGATTATATCGCAATAACACCAGATACGATCAATATGATTAATCTCTGACCCAGATAAATTACAAATACAATTTGATTAGAGGTAAAAATATGGATTTTTTATACGACGCTTTCTATATTTTTTACAGCCAAGTAATGACCAAAGCGCCTCTACTGCTAGGCTTAGTCACATTTATCGGTTACTGGTTGTTAAAGCGTGATGGCACCACAATCTTAAAAGGAACAATTAAAACGATTGTTGGATTTATGCTAGTGGGGGTTGGTGCCAGTACCTTAGTCTCAAGCTTCAAACCCGTTATTGAAAAAATGTCTGAATACCATGGACTTACAGGGTCAGTCATTGACCCATATACATCAATGATGGCGACGATGGAAACCATGGGTGATAACTATTCATGGGTAGGCTATACCGTGTTATTAGCTCTCGCAATTAATATTCTTTTAGTCCTTTTCCGCCGCGTCACGGGTATTCGTACCATTATGCTGACAGGGCATATTATGTTTCAACAAGCAGGCTTGATCGCTGTTTTCTATTTTGTTCTCGGATCAAGCATGTGGGAAACTATTTTGTATTCCGCAGTTTTAATGGCGCTATATTGGGGAATTTCTTCCAATATTATGTTTAAACCGACGCAAGAAGTGACGGGAGGTGCTGGGTTCTCTATTGGTCATCAGCAACAATTTGCTTCATGGATAGCAACCAAAGTTGCTCCTAAACTGGGCGATAAAAAAGACAGTGTAGATAATTTAAAACTGCCCAAATGGCTGCATATTTTTCACGACAGCATTTCCGCTACTGCCATTGTGATGACCTTATTCTTTGGCGTTATTTTGATTTCTTTTGGCATTCCCAACCTACAAACCATGGCAGGTACCACTCACTGGACCATTTATATTATTGAAACTGGTTTAAAATTTGCCGTAGCTATTCAAATCATTGTAACGGGTGTGCGCATGTTTGTTGCAGAGCTTTCTGAGGCCTTTAAAGGGATCTCCGAACGTGTCATTCCTAACGCCGTGCTCGCCATTGATTGTGCGGCTATCTATGCATTCTCACCTAATGCCATGGTATTTGGTTTTATGTGGGGGGCAATCGGCCAATTTGTGGCTGTGTTGGGTATGTTGGCGTTTAACTCACCAATTATGATTATTCCCGGTTTTATCCCGATGTTTTTCTCCAATGCCACTATTGGGATCTTTGCCAACCATTTTGGCGGCTGGAAAGCGGTGATGAAAGTCTGTTTTGCCATGGGGATCATTGAGATTTTAGGGTCTGCTTGGGCCATTGATCTTATCAATCGCCAGGGGACTGATTTCAGTGGTTGGATGGGAATGGCTGATTGGGCATTAGCTTTCCCTGTCATTATGCAGGGTTTGTCCTTCTCTAAAATGTTCTTTTTTGTCGTTGTCGCCCTCTCCCTTATCTATATGTATTTTGCTGCGAAGAAACTACGTGCTGAAGAAGATGCACAAAATCCAATTGAAAGAGAAATAGAAACCATTGAAGAAGCCGAAGCGGCATCTATTGAACATAGCGGTGCTAAGCCTGTACGCATATTAGCGGTTTGCGGCAATGGACAAGGCTCTTCCATGATGATGAAGATGAAAATTGGCCAGTATCTTGAGAAAAAAGGTATCCCGCACATCATGGATTCCTGCGCCGTATCTGACTATAAATCAAAATTAATCGCTACAGATATTATTGTTTCATCTAAACATTTAAGCTCAGAAATGGATCCCGGTGATGGTAAATTCATTCTTGGCGTACAAAATATGCTCAACCCCAACTCATTCGGTGATGAACTACTCGATATCATACATACCAATTTTATAGGTAATAAATAGCATCACTCATGGGTATAGATATCGCTCATAACGGTATCTATTCACTTAATGTAGAAAAATAGGAAGGCAATGATGGGATTTAAACAATCATTAATCGACAATAATTCGATACAACTACAGGCATCCGCTGACAACTGGCGTGATGCAATTAAGATAGGCACAGACTTGCTCATCGCTTCAGGTGCGATAAAACCTAGCTATCATGAAGCAATTATCAGCAGTATTGAAAAACTTGGACCTTATATTTGTATCGCACCTAGTTTAGCCCTTCCTCACGCTAGGCCTGAAGACGGGGTACTGAAAACCGCTTTTGCTTTAGTCACACTGGAAAAACCGATTGTTTTTGATGGCGAAGATGAGCCTGTTGACGTACTTATTACCTTGGCAGGAAGTTCATCCGATGAACATATGGAAGGTCTGATGGAAGTCACTCGTGTTCTCGATGATGAAGACAGTGAAACCGGCGTTGATCTTGAAAAACTACGCCGTTGCCGCACGATTGATGATGTTTATCAGGTTATTGATCAAGCATTATGCTAATTTAATGATAATAAAAGAGAATCATTAATTAGCGATAGAGGTAATCAACTATGTATAAAGTATTAGCGCTTGATTTGGATGGAACGGTTTTAACTCAAGAACATACAATCCACCCTGCAGTCAAACAAGCCATTAAACAAGCAGCAAAACAATGCCACGTCATGATAGTCACTGGCCGCCACCATACCGCTGCCCGTCCTTACTATGATGAACTCGGGCTAACTACGCCGATTATTTGTTGCAATGGTACTTATATCTATGATTACCAAAATGAAAAAGTCATCACGCACAATGCCCTTACCAAAGAAAATGCACTGACATTCATCGAATTAGCGCAGAACGATAAACTGAAAATGGTGATGTATATCACCGATGCCATGGTGTATTCAAAAATCGACCCTATCGATTACATGAGTGCAATGGAACAGTGGGCTAACGACCCAACCATGAGCCATCCGCCGAAAATTTATCGCATTGATTCATTTGAAGAACAAGTCCAGCAGGCTGACTATATTTGGAAGTTCGTCGTCGAAGGTGAACCGTCTACGTTAGAACGTTTCTTAAATTCCCCTTGGATTAAACAAACTTTTAATGCCGAAAAGTCATGGTCAAACCGTTTCGACTTTGCCGCAAAAGGCAATAACAAAGGAACGCGTTTAGCGGAATATCTTCACTCTCAGGGTTATGACTCAAAACAAGTTATTGCTGTTGGTGATAACCACAACGATATCTCCATGATTGAGCTAGCGGGTCTAGGAGTTGCAATGAAAAATGCTGATGACACAGTGAAATCACATGCGAATTCCGTCTGTGCTACAGATAATAACGGTGATGGCCTTGCACGTCTAATCCATGAAAATATTTTAGGACAATCACAATGACAAAGCCTTTGATCCAAATTGCTTTAGACCAAACCAACTTACCTGCCGCACTCGAAGTGGCTGACAATGTACACACTTTTGTCGACATTATCGAAGTGGGTACCATTTTAGCTTTCGCAGAAGGCATGAAAGCCGTTTCGACACTCCGTCAGAAATATCCAAACCATATTATTGTTTGTGATATGAAAACGACGGATGGTGGCGCCATTTTATCAAGAATGGCATTTGAAGCAGGAGCAGATTGGATCACGGTCTCTGCAGCTGCTCATATTGCGACTATTGCTGCCTGTAAAAAAGTTGCCGATGAGTTTGATCGTGAGATCCAAATTGAAATTTATGGTAATTGGACTTTTGAAGATGCCAAAAATTGGGTCGATTTAGGTATTTCCCAAGCGATTTACCACCGCTCCCGCGATGCTGAACTCGCCGGTATTGGCTGGACCATTGAAGATATCGAAAAAATGCGCAAACTGTCTGATTTAGGACTAGAGTTGTCCATTACTGGCGGTATCGTGCCGGAGGATATCCATTTATTTAACGGTATCAAGGCCAAAGCCTTTATTGCTGGCCGTGCATTAGTGGGCGAAAAAGGTAAAAAAACGGCAGAAGCATTACGTGAGCAAATCGACCGTTTTTGGGCCTAAACTACGCTAAATATGTTTCTAGTTAAGCCCTAAAATCAACAGAATATTTTAGGGCTTTTGATTTTATTCACTCTACAACGTTTAAAACCAGTAACTCATTAACATACTATTCTTTTTATACTTATCCCTTCGACAAAAAATCGTTCACAAGCTGAACGGGTTGCCAATCACTATTTATTCTTTCAAAATCAAGAGTCCCAACGCTGTTATATTCATCTTGTAACCGCATTTCAGCTAAAGTATTTACTAAATAATCAAGCTTTTGAGCTGTTGTATATTTTCGCGTACCGGGTAATGAATTATGATGGACAACAACTGGCGCTTGGTTATTTTTGCGTTGGATAAGCGTAACTTTATAGCCGGACTCTGAACTGTACACATGGCGGGCTATTTCATTTCGGTCATCAGGTTCTAAGATTTCTGGTGTTCTATTAAAGCTAATTAAGTGTATCGTGTCTTTATCACTATAGTGATTTATAATACTCTTCCCTACGAATTCCCCATTAACAATAAACGTATTCTCTCCTTTTTGGTCACTTAATTCCCCACTATGACCGTTAGCAATAAGCACATCATTTCCATCACCACCGGATAAATCGATATTTCCTTCTTCAGCATACAAAACATTATGGCCAGCATTATTGTGTACAACAGATACACTTCCTATATCCATCTTTGCTTTAAATACCCGTCCGTGTTTGCTTTTATCGACTACTTTATGTTGATTGCCAGTTAAACTCATAACTAACTGAAAAGGTTTTGAATCCTTCTTAATATTAATCTCTAGTGAAGATAAATCTCTTATTGAGTAATTTGTGTTTTCAAAAAAACCTTTAAATTCAAATATCGGCTGCCAAGGTATTAGTGGATACTCTCTTTCCCAGAATTTTTTTTGCTCAGCCAGGTACCTTACCATATGGCTCATACTTTCTTTGACATCGTTAGGAATATTATCAGGAAGTTTGTCATAATGGTGAATGTGATTTTTATTTATTTCGTTAGACGATATTATCTTTATTTTCACCTCACGTAATGTTGAAATTGATGTAAACACCTGATACTTTATTCCATTCTCTTCTACTTCTTTATATTCTTTATTAAAATACATTAAGTGGATATCATTAATACCATTGGTATCATTGATAATTGTTGTTCCAGTACCTTTGGAACCATCAACAATATAGTGGTCATTACCATGATTGCCATTTAAAATATCATCACCTAAATCCGAAAGTAATAAATCCCCTTGCATACCTCCATCTATAACATCATTCCCCGACCCACCATATAAAACATTCATCCCTTTATATGCTATAAGTTTATCATTACCATTACCGCCATTAGCTATCATTCCAAATTCACTATGATTATAAATGGAATCATCCCCACCTAATGCATCAACAATAGCCTCTAGATAGTCCCCTTTCCTTCTAAGGTTGAATTTATCCGATTGTTCAGTAAATAAACTGGTTATCTTTTTAGTTGCTATTTCATGCCCTTCGTTATTTAAATTAATCTTAATTAAATTATCATTTGCATCCTTAATATATATATGCTGAAATTCATTATTTTCATAGCCAACAAATTTTATATCCAGTTTTCTATCATCGAAAATATTAGTAACGTATATTGATTGACCATCTGTACGTAACTGGTCTTCATATTCATCAGGTAATTTTATAATAATACTGTTTTTACGGCCATCATTCCCTTTCATATTACCAAGGTCAATAACCAATTCCGAGGGCACAAGATCACTGTGTTTTAACTGGTAAATATCATTCCCCTTTGTAGCAATAATATAGCTATTCCTATTAACCATAACTAAATGGTCATTATGATCACTACCTGTATAAGTTAGGTTTTTAATATTTCCATTAAAATTGAAGTTACCCCATGCAGGAGAAAAATATCCATGATTATTAATGATTATATTTTGCTTTTCTTGATTGATTTTGACTTTATCACTTTCATCACTTCCCTTAAAATAATCATTATCTTGAAGATAGGTAATCTCATAGAATTTTTCCGAATTTTTTTTATCACTACTGTTATTTAAAATTGGATTTAAACAAAACCCATCATGTGTATAGAGCTGGTAATGATGTTTTAGTTTTTTTCCATTTAAAGTATCTTGATAAGCATTTTTTAATGTAATATTTAGTTCTAAAACATCTGAGATTTTATATGGCGATTTTGCCTTTATTGTTAATTCTAGGTCATTATCTATGCGTTTTACGTTAACTATTTCCTCTAAAGTATACCCTAAGTGAACATCACTCTTATCTTTTGTGTTCTCAACGATTCTTGCATTTAATTTAGTTATACTTCTATTTTTAACATTCTTCCATTGATAACGGCGTAAATAATAATTATCATCACCATCTCCACCTCTCGCAACACCCGCCCTAAAAATAAGGTGATCATTCCCACCATATCCATTAATAGACGCTTTCATTTCCCCCGCATCTAATACATTATTGTTTTTATTCCCTTTTATAAATAAATTGGATTTTATCTCCCCTGAAAAAAGTACATTATTAGTATATTCCAATTTGATTTCATGCCCTTTACCTTCACCTAAATCAAGGTTTTTCTTCATTAAATTAATGTATACATCTCCTTTATCACGATAATTTAAACCTACGATTGTCTTGTTTGAATGAATAGCTTCCTTTAATTTATTTATAGCATTCATATTAATACTCGTTAAATTTTATTTGAATGTAAATGACTAATCCATTAATTAAATTAGCCGTATTTAGCATTCAATAATTTAACATTTAATTTATTTTTTAATTAAAAAGTTAATCTGATATATCAAGAGATTCATTCATAAAACCAATTTAAAATTAATTAATATTTAAATAATAAAAAAGCACGCTATCGTTTTAGTTTTATACCTAACGATAGCGTGCTTGCATTCAATTTAGCTCAGCGGCTAATTTATTAAAATACTCATTAATCTAATTGTTTACGTGCATTACGGAAAATACGCATCCATGGGCTGTCTTCCCCCCAATTCTCTGGGTGCCATGAATTACTTACCGTACGGAAAACACGCTCAGGATGAGGCATCATAATCGTTGCACGGCCGTCTTTCGATGTCACAGAAGTAATACCATTAACTGACCCATTCGGGTTAGCTGGATATTGCTCAGTCACTTGACCATAGTTATTCACGAAACGCATCGCCACCAACCCGTAATCTTCCAGTTGCTGTAAATGTGCAGCTGCACGTGTTTCCACTTGTCCTTCACCATGAGAAACGGCAATAGGCATACGAGAGCCTGCCATATCTTGCAGTAATAACGATGGGCTATTCGCAATTTCAACTAAGCTAAAGCGCGCTTCAAAACGCTCTGAACGGTTACGCACAAAGCGAGGCCAGAATTCTGCGCCTGGGATCAGATCATGTAAGTTCGACATCATCTGGCAACCATTACACACCCCAAGAGATAAGGTGTCTGGGCGGTTAAAGAACGCAGCAAATTCATCACGAACTTTATTATTGAATAAAATAGATTTTGCCCAACCTTCACCCGCACCTAATACGTCCCCATAAGAGAAACCACCACAAGCCACCAATGTTTGGAATTGTTCCAAAGACAAGTTACCTGCAAGTAAATCACTCATGTGCACATCAACCGCATCAAAACCAGCACGGTCAAAAGCAGCGGCCATTTCCACATGCGAGTTCACGCCTTGTTCGCGTAAAACAGCCACTTTAGGGCGCACGCCGGATAATATAAACGGCGCTGCGATGTCTTCTTCAATGTCATACGTCAGTTTCACATTCAAACCAGGGTCTTGGTTATCTTGTTTCATGGTGTGTTCTTCATCTGCACACACTTCGTTATCACGCAGGCGTTGCATTTGCCAAGTGGTCTCAGCCCACCATTGACGCAATAAACTACGTGATTCACGATATACAACCGTATCTCGACTATTAATAATCACGGCGTCATCATGTATTGCAGAACCTAAATAATGAACGCAACCTGCAAGCCCCGCTTGTTCGAAACATTCTGCTACATGCGCCCTATCGGCTTCATTAATTTGAATGACTGCCCCTAACTCTTCGTTAAATAACGCTGCAAGTGTGTCTTCATCAAAAGAGCTGATATCAACATTAATACCGCAATGACCCGCAAAAGCCATTTCCACTAAAGTGACGAATAAACCACCATCTGAACGGTCATGGTAGGCTAGAAGTTTTTGCTCTGATAACAACTTCTGAATAGTATTAAAGAAACCTAACAGCTGCTCCGAACTACGTACATCCGGTGCTTTGTTGCCTAATTGGCGATAAACTTGTGCAAGTGCAGAACCACCCAGCGCATTATTGCCCTGCCCAAGGTCAATTAATAACAAGGCATTATCATTAGTTACTTTTAATTCAGGTGTCACTGTTAAGCGAACATCTTCAACACGGCCAAATGCACTAATCACCAAAGAAAGTGGCGAGGTCATTTCGCGTTCTTCGCCATCTTGCTGCCAACGCGTTTTCATTGACATGGAGTCTTTACCAACTGGGATAGTTAAACCTAATGCAGGACACAGTTCTTCTCCTACCGCTTTAACCGCTTCATATAGACCCGCATCTTCACCAGGGTGCCCCGCCGCTGCCATCCAGTTAGCCGACAATTTAACGCGTTTTAAATCTTGCACATAAGAACATGCGATATTAGTTAATGCTTCCCCCACTGCCATTCGTGCTGATGCAGCAAAGTCCACTAATGCCACCGGTGTTCTTTCACCAATTGACATGGATTCCCCATAGTAGCTATCTAAGCTAGCGGTAGTGACCGCGCAGTCAGCAACAGGAATTTGCCATGGGCCAACCATTTGATCACGTGCAACCATACCTGTAACGGTGCGGTCACCAATGGTAATTAAGAATGTTTTTTCAGCAACTGCAGGTAAATGTAGAACACGTTTAACCGCTTCATTTAAATTGATCGCTGTTCTATCTAATGAATCAGGCTCTGCCTTTAATGTTGTTACATCACGCAGCATTTTTGGTGTTTTACCTAGTAAAACATCCAGAGGCATATCAATAGGTTGGTTAGCAAAATGTTCATCATTCAATATTAAATGACGCTCTTCAGTGGCTTCCCCGATCACGGCAAACGGTGCACGTTCACGTTCACAAATCGCCGTAAAGACAGGAAGCTGTTCAGGTGAAACCGCCATCACATAACGTTCTTGTGACTCATTACACCAAACCTCCAGAGGGCTCATTCCCGGCTCATCATTCAGTATTTTACGTAACTCAAAACGTCCACCACGGCCTCCATCACTCACCAATTCTGGCATTGCGTTCGATAAACCCCCCGCACCCACATCGTGGATAAATAAGATAGGGTTATCATCACCAAGCTGCCAGCAACTATCGATCACTTCTTGGCAACGGCGTTCCATCTCTGCGTTATCACGTTGTACCGAAGCAAAATCGAGATCTGCGTCTGATTGACCAGATGCCATTGATGACGCGGCTCCACCACCTAGCCCGATATTCATCGAAGGGCCACCCAGTACAATGAGTTTGGCACCGACCGTAATTTCACCTTTTTGCACGTGGTCCGCACGAATGTTTCCTATGCCGCCTGCTAACATAATCGGTTTATGATAGCCGCGAAGCTCTTCACCATTGTGGCTATTGACCTTTTCTTCATAGGTACGGAAATAGCCTAATAACGCAGGGCGACCAAATTCATTATTAAATGCTGCACCGCCTAATGGCCCTTCCATCATAATATCCAAAGCCGTCACAATGCGCTCTGGTTTACCAAAATCTTCTTCCCAAGGCTGTTCAAAACCAGGAATGCGTAAGTTAGAAACAGAAAAACCGACTAAACCGGCTTTTGGCTTCGCGCCGCGCCCTGTTGCGCCTTCATCACGAATTTCACCGCCAGAGCCTGTTGCTGCTCCTGGCCAAGGTGAAATCGCTGTTGGATGGTTATGAGTTTCCACCTTCATTAAGATATGAGCATCTTCTTGGTGGTAGCGGTATGTACGTCCTTGAGGTTCAGGAAAAAAGCGGCCAACAGACGAACCTTCCATAACTGCAGCATTATCTTTATAAGCAGATAAAACATAGTCAGGTGTTTTTTCAAACGTATTTTTAATCATTTTAAACAGTGATTTAGGTTGTTCTTCACCATCAATCACCCAGTCTGCATTAAAGATTTTGTGGCGGCAATGTTCAGAGTTCGCTTGCGCAAACATATAGAGCTCAACATCCGTTGGATTACGTTTTAACCCCGTAAACGCCTCTAACAGGTAATCAATTTCGTCATCAGCCAACGCTAGGCCCATTTCCCTGTTTGCTGTTTCCAATGCAAGTCGACCACCCGTAATCACATCAATAGATTTCATTGGTGCCGGCTGTTGCTGCACAAACAGTGCGCTCGCTTGTTCAAAAGAAGAGAAAATGCTTTCCATCATGCGATCATGCAAAATGGCGATCACTTCATGCCACTGTTCTTGGGTCAATGCATCACCTTGAACATAATAAGCAATACCACGTTCAATACGCTTTACTTGGCCAAGGCCACAGTTATGTGCAATATCGGTGGCTTTTGAAGACCACGGAGAGATAGTTCCTGGACGAGGAGTGACTAAAATAAGCTTACCAAATGGGTCATGCTCAGCCAGAGAAGGACCATACTTTAACAAACTGCTCAGTTTGCCTTGCTCACTATCACTCAACGGCGCTGATAATTCAGCAAAGTGCATATATTCAGCATAGATATCCGTGACAGGAAGCTGTTTTTCTACAAACAGCGCCAAAAGGCGGGTAATACGAAATGCTGATAGAGCAGGTGAACCACGCAAAATTTCCATCGTCTTAATTTCTCTCTTTTAAACGCCAGCCCTGAACATGAAAGCAGGGAAACCGGAACACATTATAAAGCAATGTTCATCAATACGAAACCGTTTGCGTGATTAAAAATGAAGCGATTAGTTAAATATTATTCTGTGCTAAATACGATAATATAGGTTGCACCGTTCCTAAATGTTGAGCAAAATAGCCGACTACTGGAATTATAACCATTACTTAGCCATACTCTTTTATGGACATACAGCACCAGTCAATGCACGAGAAACTATTATTTGAATAACTTAAAAGTTAACTATTTAATTATCGTGGTCATCGCGCTACTAGCAACTATGGTCATCGGTTTTAACGTCCGATGGCCCAATACGCAGAATTCACAAATTAATAAAATTATTTCTCAAGGTGAATTACGTATTAGTGCCGTTAGCTCGCCACTTATCTATATTGATGAGCAAAAACAGCTGCGTGGGTTCGACTACGAGCTAGCTCAAGGCTTTGCCTCATACTTAGGAGTTAAACTCAAGATAACCATTCGCCCAACATTCGAGCAAATATTTGATGACCTTGAAAATGGCGATGCCGATATCGCGGTTGCGGGTTTACTGTATAACAAAGACCGTTTAGCTAAAACGAAAACAGGTCCAAGTTATCTCAATGTCACTCAACAACTCATCTATCGCAAAGGAACAAATCGCCCCAAAAACTTCAATGAAATAAATGGTAAATTATTGGTGACGGCGGGTACGGCGCATGCAAGTACCTTGAAAGAGCTCGCTAAAGAATACCCAAACCTAAAATGGGAAGAAACCTCAAAATACAATACTAATCAAATCCTTGAAATGGTTGCCGATGGTGAGGTTGACTACACATTAGAAGACTCTATTGCAGTTGCACTACAGCAACGTATTCACCCGCAATTAGCGGTTGCTTTTGATTTATTGGATGATCATGCTGTTACTTGGTACATGCGTCGTAGTAAAGAAAACAGTTTAGATGCTGCGTTGCTTGATTTCTTCAACATTAGCCATGAAAGCGAATTACTTGCACGTCTTAATGAAAAATATTTCAGCCATGTAGAGTCTTTCGATTATTTCGACACAATGGCATTTATTAAAGCCATTGATAATAAACTCCCCGAGTATCAACCTCTATTTGAAAAATATGCTCAGGTAATTGACTGGAAATTATTAGCGGCTATTGCATGGCAAGAGTCCCATTGGGATCCTTTAGCGACCTCGCCTACAGGGGTACGCGGGCTAATGATGCTAACAAAGCCAACCGCAACAACAATGGGTATTGTGGATAGGTTAGACCCGGAAGAAAGCATAAAGGGCGGCGCCGCTTATATTGCTTATATAATGGAGCGTTTACCTGAAACCATCGAAGAGGATGACCGTATCTGGTTTGCCCTTTCCGCCTATAATATGGGCTATGGGCATATGCAGGATGTCCGTAAATTAACTGAAATGTTAGGCGGAGACCCTAACCGGTGGTTAGATGTAAAAGCCCGTTTACCTTTATTGACGCAGAAAAAATATTACTCACAACTCACTTATGGTTATGCACGTGGCCACGAAGCTTATCGTTATGTTGAGAATATTCGTCGTTATCATCAAAGTTTAGTGGGTTACTTACAAAGCCAAGAAAGAAAGCAGCATGCACTTGATATCGCACAAAAGTCACTTATTTATTTGATTTCTCCTGAGAACCATACCACAACTGAATCTCAAGCAATGCAAAATCAGTCCCCTATTCCTGACAAAGTTAGTGTAACCAACCTAGGGAAAATGAGTTCTGCGGCGCAGCCATCTAAAACTCTTGATGAAAAAAGGCTGCCACTAGGAAAATATTTACTTTCATTACACCCATCACAAAATACCGATGAGGCCGATGATGAAACACCTATCTCGCCACCAGAAGCACCTGAAAACCCGCTATAAATCATACTGAAATGAAATAAATGCGCTAAATTTTACTGTGTTAGCGCTTTTGTTCTTTTTTTTGCGCTCTACGCAATTTAAAAAAAGCACTCAGCATTGAAGAACATTGATCTTCTAGAACACCACCAGTCACATCCACATAATGATTTAGCCCTGCTTGCCCCATAATATCTAGGTAGGAACCACAAGCGCCAGTTTTAAAATCCTTAGCACCATAAACGACACGATTAATACGGCTGTGGATCATTGCGCCTGCACACATAATGCAAGGCTCTAATGTTACATATAATGTGGTATCCAATAGCCGATAATTTGACAACACTTGCCCTGCTTGTTGCAGAGCCATAATTTCAGCATGTGCTGTTGGATTATGGTCAATAATAGAACGATTCCAGCCTGAAGCAATTAAACGATTGTCTTTAACTAAGACCGCGCCAACAGGAATTTCGCCGAGATCTTGCGCTTTTAGCGCAAGTTCAATGGCTTGTTGCATCCAATATTCATCAATTTCTATTTGCGTCACTCTTACCTCTGGTCAATGCGTTTTACACGGGATTATCCTCAAATGTCAGAATGACCGCAATTAAAATGCTTTTATCTCTGTAATAGCAACCTAATTTTAATTGCTAAAAATCGCTAATTTAGCTGCAAACCCCATAAAGAAGGCGCCTACCGTACAATTTCCAAGCTTTGCAAGGAGTTGTTTTTCACGCAAAAAACGCGCAATCAAATAGCCACTAAAAATCAATAAGCTCAGGTATAAAAAACTCACTAATTCTAAAATCGTCGCAAGTACAAGGTAAGGTACCCATGCATGTGAGTAATTAAAGTCAACAAATTGTATAAAGAAAGAAATATAAAATAAAATTGCTTTCGGGTTTGTTAAGCTCAGCACTAGGGCACGAGTAAAGTGTTTTTCTGTTTTAATTGGGATAGCGTCAATGCCGTCTGGTTTCGATTTTTTACGCATAAATGTGCTATATAAAATCTTACCGCCTAAATATAGTAGATAAGCCGCACCTAAATAGCGAACTATCATAAATAATGTTGGAGATGCTTTAATCACTGAAGCGACACCGATAAATGACAGGAAAATTAATATTGCATCTCCAGTAAATACCCCTAGAGCAGCTCGGTAACCAAACCGAGTGCCACTCGATGTACTTGTTTTTAATACATATAATGAGTTAGGTCCTGGTACAATAATGATTAAAACTAACCCTGCCAAATAAGTCCAGAAGTTAAGGACACCAAGATTTTCGAACATATTTTTGACCCTTTATCTTTTTTATTATTTTTATCATAACTTTCACTCTTTGTGAATATTTATTCAATTAATTAGATATATGAAATGAACTAATAATAAAGATTATTTTAAATCAAACTTATTTATTTATGATTACTAGGCAATCACATTGTTATTCATTATTAACAACAAAAGGAATAAATATATGCTTATTATTAGAACCTTAGTACAAAATGGTGCATTCGAAGATTTCTATCCAACAACGATGACTTTTAGTGCCGCTAAACGTAATTACTTTTTAGGTCACTCAAAAGATAAAACTTACGTTGTATATTCTATGGCAGATAATGGTAAAGTTGACCCGAATGCACCAGTACAAAAAGGGAAACTAAAATCCTACCTTAGTAATATTCAAGCATTCTATGATTCTGCAAAAAATAAACAGTACTTATATGGATATAATTTAAATGAAAAAATTGTCGAATTGTACCAAATAGATGATAAAGCAGGTATACAACCGATCTATATTGATAACTTCAACGTTGGAGATACAATTCAATCAGCAACGCTTTATGTCGCTAATGGTCTTATTCATATATATAGCCAAGCAGAAAAAGATAAAAACTGGAAAATCCATAGCTATTCAATAGAGGAATAATAACACCGAATTATATTTAGGTTAAAATTTAAAATGGATAAGGGTCTGATTAAAAGGCCCTTATTGATATAAACAATCATATTTCACCATAAAAACCGAAAAATAACGGATTATTTACTAGTGGATAAACAGTACAATTAACATTCAAATTTTAGCTAAAAAAATCACTTTCAATATATTTTTAAATAAAAATCTTTCCATTAAAAATATATTCCAGATTTTATTGAGAATAAAACCCACAGTCAAAGAACAATAAAAATCCTTTAATAATATCAAACGGTTCATTTTCATAGATTTAACTACACAACTTCTTTTGCAAATTTCTATTTTTTCATAGAAAAATAACCATTCTGCATAAAAATAAACTTAAATAAAGCTTACATTTAAACAATATAAAAAATAAGTATTGTAATTTAGTATTACTTTTTCAAGCTTTTCAATGTAAAATGGTTGCATAAAAACACAAGAATCGAATAGAAGTAACGAATAGGTGCAAGGTATAAGTTACTATTTTTTAACTTAGCAGAGTATAAGTCACTGATATGTCTTTATTAATTACAAAACGCTGTATCAATTGCGATATGTGTGAACCTGAATGCCCAAATGATGCCATTTTTATGGGTAACGAAATTTATGAGATTGACTCAAACCTATGCACTGAATGTGTAGGGCACTATGATAAGCCTACCTGCCAATCAGTATGTCCCATAAACAATACTATCATTATTGATCCCAATCATATCGAAAGCCAAGAGCAACTATGGGATAAATTTGTCATGATTCACCACGCAGACAAAATTTAAATTTCTAATATTATGTTAAGAATTCGTCATTATGAAAAGATATGACACAATGATCTTTAGCGATATTTTACTTCCTATGATGGATTCTTATCAGCTTAAAATTGTATAAATTTTATTTTATACAATTAATTGCCAATATTTAATAACAAAAACAATAAATATCTCCATACTATGCATTTTATTAAAATGAATTTTTCAATAAAGATAATAATTAACATTATATTTTGATAATATTTGTTATTATTAAAATCAATATTTCTTGATACATTAACCCCTCATTTTTACCAATTTACAAAGAGGGATATTATGACCAAATCAAATGAAAGTGTTCAAAAAAGTAAATTTAATGATTATTACACTACAAGCTTAGTTTATACTGTAAAAGACTATAATTACTTTATTGGTATAGCTAAGAACAAGTCTTTTGTTATTTATGAAATAACAAAAGATGGAAGAATAGATCTTAAAAATCTTGTGCAAGATGGAGTGTTAGATACTTTCCATGATGACCTCCAAGTAGTTTATGAACCTAATCAAGGTAAACAATTCCTTATATGTACAAATACCACTGAGTCTAGATTAGATATATTTACTATTTATGCAAATGGTTCTATAAAACTATTTGACTCTCTTGGCTATAAAAGAAAATCTAAGCAAGGAACCGCAATTTATGCTGCAAATGGCTTTTTCTACTTTTACGAACAATCTCAGCGAACTTTAGAATGGGAAATTAGAAAATTCGTAAAAGAATAATATAATTTCACCATGGAAAATAGTTTTTAATTAGAGTAATTACAAAGCGATGCATTATTATCCAGCCAGTTTTTCTATTAACTAATTGATAAACTATTTTATTACATAACTTAAGCATAGATATTTAACTTACAAACAATATTTTACTTTTATTTAGGATAATATATCCTTTATTTTAATAGGTTATTTATTGGCTAATCAAGCAAGCAGTAAATAACCTATATTTTTCTACTGATTAGAAATACTTTAATTCTTTATAGTACTTTCAATTATCACGGTAGCTACCGCATAATGCCGCTCATCGGTTATCGAAACATGAAAGTGCGTTGCATGTATACAATTAGCCAACTTTAATGCCTCATCACTTAAACTCAATAACGGTTTCCCAAGCTTGTCATTAGTAACTTCAAATTGGTTAAACGCAAGGCCATTGCGGATCCCTGTGCCTAATGCTTTTGCTGCGGCTTCTTTAACTGCAAAGCGTTTTGCTAAAAAACGGGCTGGTTTTGATTGTTGTTGGTACTGGACTAACTCAGCCTCCGTTAGAATTCGTTTCGCAAGGCTGTCACCTGTACGTTCAATCACAGATTCAATACGAGCAATTTCCACAATATCTGTGCCTAACCCTACAATTGCCATTATTTGCGCGCTTCCAACAGAATTTTTTTCATATCAGCAACGGCTTGAGCTAACCCACTGAACAATGCTCGGCCAATAATTGCATGACCAATGTTAAGCTCATAAATTTCAGGCAACTGTGCAATACGTTGAACGTTATGATAGGTTAAGCCATGACCTGCATTGACTTTAATTCCTTTACTCGCCGCATATATAACGCCATCATGAATACGGCGAAACTCAAGTTCTTGCTCCTGTTCTGTTTTAGCGTCTGCATAAGCTCCTGTGTGGATTTCAATAAAGGGAGCACCACACTCTTGCGCAGCATCAATTTGTGCGTGGTCTGCATCAATAAACAATGAAACTAAAATACCCGCTTCCGTGAGGCGTTTAACAGCATCTGCAACTTTCTGTTTTTGCCCTGCAACATCTAAGCCGCCTTCCGTTGTCACTTCCTCTCGTTTTTCAGGTACTAAACAGCAGAATGTAGGCTTAATACGACAAGCAATCTCTACCATTTCATCCGTCACCGCCATTTCAAGATTCATTCGAGTTTGAATGGTTTCATTTAGCAATGTGACATCTCTATCCGTAATATGACGGCGGTCTTCACGTAAATGAATGGTGATACCATCAGCTCCCGCTTGTTCTGCAACGAACGCAGCTTGTACTGGATCAGGGTATTGGGTTCCTCTTGCATTTCTAACCGTTGCAATATGGTCGATATTTACGCCTAACAAAAGCTCTGCCATTTTTTATTCCCCATTAGTAAACGCTAATAAACTCATCTACCTACTATCCTACTGTAATTTCCTGTGTTGAGGGAATAAATCTCTCATCATTCGAAGCAAATTCCAATATACATACCCTATTTCAGCAGTTGTATTTTATTTTTGCGAAGCGCTTCGTAAGATTTTATATCGACAAAAAAATATATTGTTTGATAAAGCCAGTTCAGCTAAAAAGATACATGAGACAGAAATATATAGTGGTATTAGCTGTATAACAAACTAGGTAAAAATAAAATTAAAAACAATTTCAACTCTGTTTGTTCTGCGCAACTGGCGAATAAGTAAACTGGCGAAATAATTCTCGGCTTTTTAAAGGTTTTCCACCTAAATAAGGCTTTAAAGCAAGTCGAGTAAAACGTTTTGCTGCTTTAAGCGTATCCGCATCAGGAAATTCGCGACTCGCCAGTGCTTTAAGCTGTTTACCTGTAAAACTAAGTTGGTCAATAACCAAACTGCCAATAAACCCTTTTTCTTCTCTATACCGGTAAGTCATTGTGTCAGCAACAGGTTCTCCACTACCAGCACAATGTAAAAAATCGACACCATAACCAAGGTAAGAAAGCAAAGCTAGCTCAAAGCGACGCAAGGCAAATTCAGGAGTGTGCTCACTTGCAGCAAGGATTTGTAAGCAGGAGAGATAATCAAAAAATAGTGCAGAATACGGTGTACCAAATTCTAATACACGCGCGGTTAATTCATTAAGGTATAAACCGCTATATAGAACGGTTCCTGTTAAAGGGAGGGCTAAAGAAACCGGGTCTGCATTAATTAAGGTTTTGATTTCACCTTTGCCTCCCCAACGGATTAGCAAAGGTGTGAAGGGCTGTAAGCAGCCCCTTAATGGTGAGCGATTACGACGAGCGCCTTTTGCGAGTAAACGTATTTTCCCCTCGCCTTCAGTAAAGAAATCGAGCAATAAACTCGTCTCACTGTAAGGCCTTGAATGGAGTACAAACGCACGCTGCCAACCACTCACTTTGCCACCTACTATTTTAGGTCGTCAACATAACCTAGGCTACGTAATGCTCTTTCGTCATCAGCCCAGCCTGATTTAACTTTAACCCAAAGCTCAAGGTGCACCTTGTTATCAAACATTCTTTCCATATCGATACGCGCTTCGGTACCAATGGTTTTTAATTTGCTACCTTTGTTACCAATAACCATTTTCTTTTGGCCTTCACGCTCAACAAGAATTAAGCCATTGATATGGTAAATACCTGACTCTGTCACCTTAAATTGCTCAATTTCTACCGTCACCGAATATGGCAGCTCATCACCCAAGAAACGCATCAGCTTTTCACGGATAATTTCAGACGCCATAAAACGCTGCGAACGGTCAGTAATGTAATCTTCCGGAAAATGGTGTACAGCTTCAGGGATATGCTGTTTAACAATTTTAGCAATTGTATCCACACCAGTACCTTTTTCAGCACTAATCGGAACAACATCTAAAAAATTCATTTTCTGACTGATCATACTGATATGAGGCAATAGTATCGTTTTATCAGTCACATTATCAATTTTGTTAATTGCTAATATAACAGGGCAACGTAAGCTAGATAACTTGGTCAATACCATTTCATCATCAGCGGTCCAATTAGTCCCTTCAACGACAAAAATAACTAATTCAACATCACCAATTGAACTGGATGCAGCACGGTTCATTAAGCGGTTAATTGCACGTTTTTCTTCAATATGAAGTCCTGGGGTATCAACATAAATAATTTGGTAATTATCTTCTGTATGGATCCCCATAATACGATGGCGAGTCGTCTGTGGCTTTCTCGAAGTAATCGAAACTTTTTGCCCCAGTAATTGATTCAATAATGTCGATTTACCAACATTTGGCCGTCCAACTATGGCAACGAAACCACAGTGGGATTGTAATTCACTCATTCAAGCTCCAAAATTTTCAATGCTTGCTCTGCTGCTGCTTGCTCTGCTTTACGACGGCTTGAGCCAACACCATTAATAGGTTGGTCAATACCACTAACTTGGCAGTGGATCGTAAATTCTTGATCGTGAGCTTCGCCTTTAACCTGAACAACCAAATAATTAGGTAGTGGCAAATGGCGCCCTTGCAGATATTCTTGTAACCTTGTTTTCGGGTCTTTTTGCTTATCACCCGGACTGATCTCAATCAGTCTACTTTGATACCAATCTAAAATAATTCTTTCGATCGTTTGGATATCACTATCTAAAAAAATACCACCGATCAGTGCTTCAACAGTATCAGCAAGGATAGATTCGCGACGGAAACCACCGCTTTTTAATTCCCCCGGCCCTAAACGTAAACACTCACCGAGTTCAAATTCACGTGCGATTTCTGCTAATGTATTTCCACGTACAAGCGTTGCTCGCATACGACTCATATCGCCCTCGTCTACTTTTGGAAAACGGTGGTATAAGTCATTTGCAATCACAAAACTCAAAATTGAGTCACCTAAAAACTCTAGACGCTCATTATGTTTGCTACTTGCACTTCTATGCGTCAATGCTTGAATTAATAACTCATTCTGTTTGAATTGATAACCAAGCTTACGCTGTAATCTTTCTAATAAAGAGGGGTTCATGTGCGCCCAACCATTTTTTATTTGATAAAAAAGCACACGCAACAGACCTGTAAAATACATTATTTTACAAAACTGTTGCGTTTGCACTGACTCCTTATCCTTCCATATATTTTACAGCTCAGTGGAACTAATTATAAAAATTCATTAGTTACAATAAGTTAAAATGGGAGAGTTAATAATTGGGGAGCCAATAATATTAATTAATCTATATTGTACACCGGGTAAAACAATAATGCTTCGGATAATGCGGATTTTCAAACGAAAACCCGCATTTTCAACGTTTGGCTAGTAGAGCCACTAATCAAATTATAGTGGGCCAATTCGGCTAAAGCGAATACCTGTCGGCCATTCGTTTTCTTGTTTATCAAGACTTAACCAAATAAATACTGCGCGACCGACTAAATTTTCTTCTGGTACAAAGCCCCACATACGGCTATCAGAGCTATTATCCCTGTTGTCACCCATCATAAAATAGTGCTTTTCAGGAACAATCCATTCATTCTTTGGCATACCTGGTTGCAGGTATTTAGCTTCAGTAATTGCTTGACGAATAATTAAAATTTGATGCTCAACCGTATCCAGCTTTTCACTACGCTCATACTGACGCAGTGCATTCCTTGGTAAAGGTTGGTCTAATGGAATTTCATAATTTCCCTTTTGGTTGTCAACAACAGAACCGATATCAAGGAACATTGTCCATTCACTCGGCGCCAGAGGACCATAAACAATAGGTAAGGTCTCTGTACATTTGTTATCTGCACAATTCGGGTAAATTGTTAATTCCTTTGCATCTGGGTTATAAATAATTTTATCACCCGGCATTCCAATAACTCGTTTGACAAAATCAACATTAGGATCTCTTGGGTATTTAAAAACTGCGATATCGCCACGTTTCGGCTTACCCGTTTCGATTAATGTCGTTTGTGTAATTGGGTCCTTTAAGCCATAAGCAAATTTCTCAACCAACATAAAATCGCCAACTAACAACGTTGGCATCATTGACCCTGAAGGTATTTGAAATGGCTCATAAATAAATGAACGCACAATCAGTACAATCGCCAACACAGGGAAAATAGACGACCCTGTTTCAAGCCATGATGGGCGGCGGACAGCATTTGCCACATCCGCTTCACTCACGGCGCCATTCGTTGCATCCTGTAACTGCTTGAGTTTTGCTTTACGCGCAGGTGCAAATTTAAACTTGTCTAAACACCATATAATCCCTGTGATTAATGTTGCCAGTGTTAGGATCAAGGCAAAGGTGTTAGCCATTGAGGCTCCTTGTAAACTTAGTCTTTACCAACATGCAATATAGCAAGGAACGCTTCTTGTGGTAGCTCAACGTTACCAACTTGCTTCATACGTTTCTTACCATCCTTTTGCTTCTGCAACAGTTTTTTCTTACGGCTAACGTCACCACCATAACACTTGGCAAGTACGTTTTTACGCAATTGTTTAACTGTAGAACGAGCAATAATATGGTTACCAATCGCTGCTTGAATCGCAATATCGAACTGCTGACGCGGAATTAGCTCTTTCATTTTTTCGACCAGTTCACGACCGCGATATTGAGAATTCGCACGGTGTGTGATCAAGGCTAAAGCATCAACACGCTCATTATTAATAAGAACATCAACACGCACCATATCTGATGCTTGGAAGCGCTTAAATGCATAATCTAAAGATGCATACCCACGAGACGTTGATTTTAAGCGATCGAAGAAATCCAATACCACTTCTGCCATTGGGATTTCATAAGTCAACGATACTTGATTACCATGATAGACCATATTGGTCTGAACGCCACGTTTCTCAATACAAAGTGTAATAACGTTACCTAAATATTCTTTAGGCATCAGCATGTGACACTCTGCGATTGGTTCGCGTAATTCTTCAATATTGTTCAATGCCGGTAGCTTAGATGGGCTATCGACATACACTATATCACCGTTAGTTTGCTGCACTTCATACACAACAGTCGGTGCAGTGGTAATCAAATCAAGGTCATATTCACGTTCTAAACGTTCTTGAATGATTTCCATGTGCAGTAAACCAAGGAAACCACAACGGAAGCCGAAGCCTAACGCAGTAGAAGTTTCTGGTTCATAAAATAAAGATGCGTCATTTAGACTCAATTTACCTAATGCATCACGGAATGATTCATAGTCATCAGAACTGACAGGGAATAAGCCTGCATATACCTGGGGTTTAACTTTTTTAAACCCGGGTAACGCTTTATCTGCTGGGTTGCGAGCGCCAGTTAATGTATCCCCAACTGGGGCGCCAGTGATATCTTTAATCGCACAGACTAACCAGCCCACTTCACCGCAACTTAATACATCACGGTCAATTTGCTTCGGTGTAAAAATTCCAAGGCGGTCCGCGTTATACACTTGCCCTGTACTCATAACTTTAATTTTATCGCCCTTTCTCAATGTTCCGCTTTTAATACGGATCAAGGAAACAACGCCTAAATAGTTATCAAACCACGAGTCAATAATCAGTGCTTGTAACGGAGCATCTGCATCACCAACAGGTGGTGGAATTTCTTTAACAAGACGTTCAATCACATCTTGAACACCAACACCGGTTTTTGCAGAGCAGCGAACCGCATCATGTGCGTCAAGGCCGACAATATCTTCGATTTCATCGGCAACACGTTCAGGATCGGCAGCAGGTAAGTCAATTTTATTTAAGACCGGAACAACTTCTAAGTCCATCTCGATAGCGGTATAACAGTTTGCCAAAGTTTGAGCTTCAACACCTTGCCCTGCATCAACCACCAGCAAAGCACCCTCACAGGCAGCTAATGAACGAGACACTTCATAAGAGAAGTCAACATGACCCGGTGTGTCAATGAAGTTTAATTGGTAAGTTTCACCATCTGAAGCTTTATAATCAAGCGTTACGCTCTGTGCTTTAATAGTGATCCCACGCTCACGCTCTAAGTCCATCGAGTCTAAAACTTGTGCCGCCATTTCGCGGTCGGTTAAGCCACCACAAATTTGAATGATGCGATCTGACAAGGTCGACTTGCCGTGGTCGATATGTGCAATGATGGAAAAATTTCTTATATTATTGATTTTCAAGGTAATATCTTCTTTTAAATTGCCTTACAAAATCAGCTTTGTGCAAATATTGCAACAAAACTAAAATGCTATGATTATCACAAGATTGTTAATTAGCTGCATTTTACATATAAGAACCCGCTAACACAAAGATTCAATGTAAAACAACTGTAAACCTGCATCAGGTTAATAGATTAGTTGCCGTGATTCATCATTAATACAACTCACACCAACCACTTCTATAGCCATAGTCAATCTATTGTAATTTCTAACTCAAAACAGACAAAATTGGTTAATAACTTTGTTCGCCATAATACTATTTGTTTGTTAATTAACTCTAATCCACAAAAAAGGGAAACTTAAGTTTCCCCTTTCTATTGACAATATCAAATTAACCTTCTAACTCAGCATATTGAAATTTAGTAATTAACTTGTACTGAAAGCTCATTCGGAGGTAGCCCTATCTGTAAAACAACAGGTTGAAAAGCTTCATCATCACGCCAATTTGAGGCTAGCCTACGCGCGATATAAAAGCCAATAGTACCACCAATTACACCTGAAATCGCTATCCAGAACTGCTCAAAATCAAATGCCTGCGCTAAGCCTGCAAAAATAAACAACCCCAAAATAGGCGTTAAGTAAACTAATAGCGCTGAACGGATCAAGCTTCCCTCCGGGATGCCCACTTCAATTTTTTGCCCTTCAACTAACGGTTGTTCAATCGCAATTTCTAATTCATGTTCCGTATTTGGCCCTATTTTGCTTAAAGCATAAGAACCACAGGTTTTACGAGCACCACAACTACCACAGCCGGACGAAGAACCGTAGCGCAATAAAGCCCTACCGTTTTGCCAACGGACTACTGTTGCCCACTCTTTTACCATAATTTACTCCCGAAACTGAATACTACCTGCTACCACTTGCGCTGTTGCCAACGGTAATTCACCAATGATAGTGATAACATTTTGCTTTTGCGTCATCGTATAAATAGTACGACGCCCATTTTGAAGCGGTTGATCAAGTAACGGGCCTTTAGTCGATTTTGTCACGTTTACAGAAAAGGTAAATAAACCATCACTAAACATTGCGGTTTCTACTACGTCGTCTTCAGCTAATTTTCGCGAAGAACGGGATATTTCTTCAAAACCAGGAGGTAACATGCCAACTTGCCATTTAAAAGAAGGATTTCCATTTTTAGGGGAAATCAATAATGGAGGCATATTTACCTTACTTAATGCGAGCAATGAGTCTTTCACTGTTTGGCTATCTAGCACCGTCGAGATCACACGAAATTGTTCTAATGTTTGGCTATTATTATCGAGAAGGTCGATACGTAATGGCAATTTCGTTTCTTCATCGATTAATACTACATAGTTAAACCGAGAATTGTCTTTCGATATTATGCGAATCACTAACGCAGGCCTATCACCAATATGGGTACGTCCCGCATCAATAAAATTATAATAAGGTTTAATTTGTTGATAATTGGCAAAAACTACTGATGGTAAATTATCAACTATATATTTGCCATTCAAGCTGAATGCATCAAAACCAGGCTCAAAATAACTAATACTATTACCTTTTTGAACAATTTCACGACGCGATGAGTCCATTTGGATCATTTGTGAAACTGGTTCACCATTAATGATGGCATGACGATAACGCACTGGTGTTATTGATTGCGGGCTAAATGTCATATAAGACATTTCGTAAGAGAGGTTCTGGGCAGCATTTCCCATTTCTTTAAAAAGAACATCGGCATCTATTTCAGATGCCGAAGCTTGATTAGAAATAATCAGGCTGCCCGTCAGGCAGATGACGGATAACCATTTATTCATTATTGCAATTTAACTCCTGCTGAAGACGCAGGTTGTGCAGACTCTTGATATTGCTGGTTGAGCATCGAGCGCCTTTCAATTTCATACTGTTGCAGCATCGCATTAATGCGTTGATTTTGTTGTTCAACTTGTTGAAGTTGCTGCTCATTACCAAATAATTGGTTATCTGAGATATTTAAACTAACTGGCGCCCCGCTGCCAACAGGAATGGTATTGAACATTGGCTCATCAACCGGTGAGTCAACCGCATTACTTTGGTTGTATTGTTGAACACCAACAATTACAGCCAAAGACACACAGGCTGCAACACCAATTTGAGTCAACTGGCTCGCCCAAGGACGAATTTTACCCCAGAATGGGAAAGCTCCCCAAGTCGCAGGCTCTGGCTGCGATTCGACAACTACCTGAGGATTAATACGCACAGCTTCATTCTCTAATGCTGCCGCAACTTTACTTGCAATATCAAAATGCATGACTTCACTAGTATCGTTACGTAGAGTATCACGAATAAGATGATAGCTCTCCCAACGTTGTTTTAACGTTGAATCACGTGAAATAGCGCTGACTAGTTCTAAGTCTAGTACTTCGCCATCCATCATTGCGGAAAGTTTCTCTCTTTGCATGCCCAATTACCTTCAGTTAATTGCATCACAATTATGTTTAATTGACTGATTTAACATACTAATACTGTTGAATCAGTGGCTGAACTTTATTATCAATCGCTTCCCTTGCCCTAAAAATACGAGAACGTACGGTGCCAACTGGGCAATCCATTATTTCTGCGATTTCTTCATAGCTCAAACCATCTAACTCGCGGAGCGTAATTGCCATTCTAAGATCTTCAGGCAGCGATTCGATGGTCCGGAAAACAACTTTCTTTAATTCATCAGACAACATTAAGTTCTCTGGGTTCGAAATTTCTTTTAAGGCACTCGCGGTTTCAAAGTTTTCTGCATCACTCGCTTCCAAGTCCGACGCAGGTGGGCGTCTATCTTGGGCAACTAAATAATTTTTAGCTGTATTTACCGCAATCCGATAAAGCCAAGTATAAAATGCGCTGTCACCACGAAACGAACCAATGGCACGATAAGCTTTTATAAAAGACTCCTGCGCGACGTCAGGCACATCCGCTTGCGGTACATAGCGGGATACTAAGCTCGCGACTTTATGCTGATATTTTATCACCAATAAGTTGAAAGCTTGTTGATCGCCTTTTTGTACCTTTTCAACCAAAATCTGGTCGGTCAGTTGCTCGCTCATTCCAGGAAGTATCTCCCGAATTCAGGCCGATAATATGTTAACTTGATCATGTTCTCCCTTCCTAAAGCAAGCACTACTTTGAGTAGTAGAACTCGTTGAAGTTCAATTTAATCTAAAAAAATAGTCAAAAATTTACAAAACTGATGAAAAAATTACTTGGGTGATCTTAAAGATCCTTATTAAAACAACTAACTACAAGACCCATAAGACAGCATACAGATTTTAGGTACGAATGCGATAGCTATCACACTAAAACCATTTGAATACGTAAGTAGCGCTAGGTCAATATACTGTACCTTAACAGCCATCCACTCATAGCAATAGGACACTCGATAGGCTAACATAAAAAACTCAATACATACTATTATATACATGCAAACACTTATGAACGAATCCACACAGCATTACACTGATATTTTAATCATTGGGAGTGGTGTCGCAGGACTTTCAGCTGCCTTACGGCTCGCCCCCTTTCATCAAGTGACCATTCTTAGTAAAAGCAGCCTTAGCGAAGGAGCATCTTACTACGCACAAGGCGGTATTGCTGCAGTTTTTGATGACACTGACAGCATCGAATCTCATGTAGAAGATACACTAATTGCTGGCGCAGGTATTTGCCAGAAAGAAGCCGTTGAGTTTATTGCCTCCAATGCAAAACATTGTGTGCAATGGCTTATCGACCAAGGTGTGTTATTCGATACTGAAATTACCGAGAACGGCGAAACACAGTATCATTTGACCCGTGAAGGCGGCCATAGCCATCGACGAATTCTCCATCATGCTGATGCGACAGGAAAAGAAGTTGAAACCACGTTAGTCGATCTCACTTTTGCTCACCCAAACATTCATATTAAAGAACGCTATAATGCCGTCGACTTGATCCTTTCTAGCACAACTGAATCACCACGAATTTTAGGTGCTTACGTTTGGAACCGCCAAAAAGAGCAAGTTGAAACCATTCGAGCGAAAACGATTGTTCTCGCCACGGGTGGAGCAGCTAAAGTTTATCAATATACGACTAACCCAGATATTTCTTCTGGTGATGGCATTGCAATGGCCTGGCGAGCTGGCTGCCGTGTTGCTAACCTTGAGTTTAATCAATTTCACCCAACTTGTTTATTTCACCCACAAGCCCGTAATTTTTTATTAACTGAGGCATTACGTGGCGAGGGGGCTTACCTCAAGCGCCCTGATGGTAGCCGGTTTATGCCAGATCACGACGATCGCGGTGAACTTGCCCCTCGCGATGTCGTTGCACGTGCTATTGACCATGAAATGAAACGCCTTGGTGCTGATTGCATGTATTTGGATATCAGCCATAAACCTAGCGATTTCGTTAAAAACCATTTCCCGACTATTTATGCGAAATTGATGACTTTAGGGTTAGACCTCACTCAAGAGCCCATCCCTATCGTCCCAGCGGCCCATTACACATGCGGTGGTGTAATTGTCGATGAAACAGGTATGACTGATATCGCGAATCTCTATGCAATTGGTGAGGTGAGCTACACTGGCTTACATGGTGCAAACCGTATGGCATCCAATTCGCTATTAGAATGCTTGGTATATGGTTGGGCGGCGGCTGAAAACATTAATAAAACGATCAAACAGATCGATGATATTCCCTATTTATCTGAGTGGGATGAAAGCCGAGTGCATAACTCAGATGAACAGGTAGTTATTCAACATAATTGGCATGAATTACGTCTATTTATGTGGGACTACATGGGGATCGTCAGAACGACTAAACGCCTTGAACGTGCATTACGCCGCATCCATTTACTTCAACAAGAGATTCACGATTATTACGCTAACTTTCGTATCTCAAATAATTTATTGGAACTACGAAACCTCGTACAAGTCGCTGAATTAATGGTTCGCTGCGCATTAGAGCGTAAGGAAAGCCGAGGATTGCATTACACCTTAGATTACCCAGAACCACTTCCTAATTCAGGCCCCACTATTTTACAGCCTGAATAACCAAGACTTTGGCCGGCCTTAAGTGCCGGCTTTAGTATTTCACATAAAATGGCTGAATTAGTTTACGAAATTCATCAGTATACTCACCCTTTTCATCTTTGAGTGCCAGCGATGTCACTTGTGTTTGTGTCTCGTGCAGTTGAATGCCCAATAGCATGCGATGGTAGGCCGTTGTAGGTTTATCACTAACATTGACGCGAAAAGCGGTAAACCAGCCTGAATTCTCAGCCATCTTCTGCATTTTTTCACCAACCTCGTAGGGCAGCACTAAACAAAATAGCCCATGAGATGTAAGACAGGATTTTGCACTTTCTAGTAATACATCATGAGTTAATGTCGCAGTGTATCGCGCTTGGTCTCGTTTTTCATTCCGACACGCAACCGCAGGTTCGAAATACGGTGGGTTGCTCACAATCAAATCATATTGAACTGAATGCAACTCGCTGTAGCTGACAATATCTTGGTTGATAACATGCAAACGCTCAGCCCATGGCGACTCAGTAAAGTTTTCCTGTGCTTGCACTGCCGCATCGCTATCTAATTCGACCGCATCAACACGTAACTTTGTATTTCTTTGCGCTAACATCAAGGCGATTAACCCACTACCGCTTCCAATGTCTAATACAGACTGAACACCGTCCACAGGAGCCCAAGTCCCCAATAGCACACCATCCGTCCCCACTTTCATCGCACATCGGTCATGAGCCACAAAAAACTGTTTAAATGTAAAACCGCCTTTACGGTAATTCTTTTTTTGCTTACACATACAAACACTCTAATTGGCTAATACTTGTTCGAATATTCTCATTCTAAGCAAATAAAAGTCATAATTTAACCTATTTGCTACAATATAATTCTCATATTATGGGAATTATATTTGAGACGAAAAAAATTTACTGATAAGTTCGAAAAAAAGGAGATGCCATGAACAGTATAAATAGAACCTTAGACATCTTATCTTACATCACAACTTGCGCATCTCCAGTGACGCCACAGTCTATCTCATCAGCGTTAGAGATCCCATTATCAACCGTCTATCGTTTACTGACAATTCTCATAGATTGGGAATTTGTATCTCACGCAAAACAATATGGCACATACTGTGTTGGCTCGCAGAGTATCAAAAATCAAGAAAAATACTATCACCACAGTTTATTGATGAGCGCATCTAAACAAGAACTGCAAACTTTAGCGAAAAAAACCCAAGAAACGGTGGCGATTATTACCTCAAATTTACGAGAGACCATTTGTGTCGACATGATTGAGAGTGAACAAGCGCTACGCTGTTCTTTTATTATTGGCCGAGGCAATACTTTAGTTAAGGGAGCAAGTGCGAAAACGTTGTTGGCTTTTCGTCATGAACTCTATCAAAACCAAGTACTTGAAGCTCATACAAAACAGTTAACCACTAAACAACAAAAAATAAAGCTACAACAAGATTTACAACAGATACGCAATCAAGGTTACGGCATGTCTGTGAGTGAAATCGATGAAGGCGTACTGGGGGTATCTGCACCTATTTTCAAAGGGAATGATGTGTTAGCTGTCGTTTCAGTTATGGCTCCTGAATTCCGCTCTACACATCGCGTAGATGAATTTATCACGCACACCTGCCAAACAGCGCATAACATCACTAAATTAATTAACTTGGAGTAACTATGACACAACCTTTCCAATGGCAAGGGCGCACAGATGGTGAAACACAAGAGCATTTGCGCATCCATCAAGTCATTAATAAACACGTACCTGCCAAATTTGCATTAATTGGTTTTGCTTCTGATGAGGGCGTCCGACGCAATAAAGGTCGACAAGGCGCTAAAGCAGGCCCAGATGCGATTCGCCATCAACTGGCAGGGTTACCTATTCATCAACCGCTTGCAATCAAAGATGCCGGTACAATTAGCTGTGATGATGGCAATCTAGAAGCGGCACAACGTCGTTTATCTGACCAGCTTATCGCACTGCTCGCTGAGAACCAAAAGCCGATTGTACTTGGCGGTGGCCATGAAGTGGCATTTGCAAGCTTCCAAGGCCTGTTTGACTACGTTGAACAATATCAAGCAGGTAAAACGATCGGTATTATTAACTTTGATGCACATTTTGACTTACGCGAAGCCTCTATAGCAACTTCTGGCACTCCATTTTTACAATCTGCCATGTTATGTCAGCAGCACCAACGCCCTTTTCAATATTTATGTTTAGGCATCGCAGACCACGGCAATACTAAAATATTGTTCGATACGGCTGATTCATTAGGTTGCCAATATATCCGTGATAAAGAACTCGCTTATTCTAAACTTCCACAAGCAATTGAAAAAATTAAAAAGTTTATTGGCAACGTAGACTACTTATATGTCACCGTAGATTTAGATGTATTTTCCGCTGCCATTGCACCGGGCGTTAGTGCACCAGCACCAAAAGGTATTTCCACTGAAGTTTTTGATGAATTGTTTGCCATTATCAAGGGTAGCCAAAAAATAGCTGTTTTTGATATCGCAGAATGCAACCCTGAATTTGATATTGACAACCATACCGCCAAACTCGCGGCTTATTTGATTTACCAATATTTATTCTAATAAAACAACACAACAATTCGACTGATAAATACACTGTTTCTCACGCTGTTAAGATAATTAATTTTCAAACACCACAATAAAAATAGCTTTGAAGTTGATTATCAAACTAGCCGTAGCGCAATAACTTAATGGTTTTTAACTATTGAATTTCGCGTTACAGCTAGGCGGCAAGTGATGTTATCCCTAGGAGCATACAAAAGTATGTGACTAGGGTAACGGAGCGCGGCCAACAACGCTGTAGCGCAATATCTTAATGGTTTTTAACTATTGAATTTAGCGTTACAGCTAGGCGGCAAGTGACGTTATCCCTAGGAGCATACAAAAGTATGTGACTAGGGTAACAGAGCGCGGCCAACAACGCTGTAGCGTGAAAGACAACAGTTAAAAAGGGAAAAATATGATTCTACACCTCGACACACTCTCAACCCTCTTCCTAACGGTGATCTGCCTACTCATGGGGATCCACTTAAAAAAACGCATCGAATGGCTACAGCGCTTTTGTATCCCTTCTCCCGTCATTGGCGGTTTTCTGGTTAGTTTGATTATTTGGGGGCTCAAATCATTTAACCTTGCTGAGATCAATTTTGATACCAGTTTACAAACCTTTTTAATGGTTGCTTTCTTTACTACCATTGGTATTGATGGCAGCTTCCGCATCTTAAAAAGCGGTGGCCGGTTACTCTTTATCTACCTGTTTATTTGCTGGTTTGTAGTTATCTTCCAAGACACCTTTGGTGCAGGCCTCGCACATTTACTCGGTATTGATCCCGTTATCGGTATCATGGCCGGTGGCGTGTCTCTTACTGGGGGCCATGGCGGTGCGGCTGCCTTCGGTGGCATGGCTGAAGGCCTTGGCGTGCAATCCGCAACAGTTGCAGCCATTGCTGCGGCAACTTTTGGTCTAATTACAGGCAGCTTACTCGGTGGCCCAATTGCAACATTCTTAATTAAGAAATTTGACGTTCAGATTAAAGCTGATGAAAACGTTGAGCGAGTTCAGGTTCCTGAAACTATCGCGGGGAAAATTGAATCTATCGATGCGCACGCTTTTTTAAAAATGCTAGCGCTCGTTCTAGGGATTATGGTTATCGGTCAATTCGCTTCAGCGCAATTTACCAAAGCCACTGGGTTTTCATTACCTAGCTATGTTGGAGCGATGATTATTGCGATAGTTATCCGTAATATTAATGACCAAGTCGAATTATTCCGTATTAACCAAAAATCGGTTGACCTTATTTCTGAAGTTTCACTTGGCCTATTTTTGACTATGGCTATGATGTCATTGAAAATATGGGAGTTAAAATCCGTTGCTTTGCCATTATTCACCATCCTATTGGCACAAGTTATTATTTTAATTTTATTAGTTGTCTTTGTTATTTTCCGCTTATTAGGCAAAAACTACGATGCTGCGGTAATGTGTGCTGGCTTAATGGGCCACGGTTTAGGTGCGACGCCAAACGCAATGGCAAATATGTCCTCGGTTTGTGAACGTTACAAACAAGTTTCGATGAAAGCTTTCATGATTGTGCCACTCAGTGGTGCAGTACTCATTGACTTAGTGGGTATTCCTTATCATACATGGTTAATTAATATGCTTAGCTAAGCATACTGAAGGAGGAGTACCCTCCTCCTTCAACTATTTACCTTCTCTATATTTCACTCATATCCATAGATATATCGCTCCCTGTCCGTAGTGAAAACAGTTACACTTGAGCAAAGCTGATTTTTTCAGGTGAACAATTTTGCTAACCTGTTTATAATCAGCGCCCCAAATAGAGGTATATCATGACTGCATCCACTTTTACTGAACTTGAACTTGATGAAAGCCTAATTGATGCGCTTTCAGACAAAGGCTATCAACGTCCGACCGCGATTCAAGCGGCAGCAATTCCTGCTGCAATGGATGGCCGCGATGTATTAGGTTCAGCCCCGACAGGAACAGGTAAAACCGCCGCGTTTTTACTGCCTGCGATCCAACATTTACTTGATTTCCCGAGAAAGAAATCAGGGCCCCCTCGCGTTCTAGTTGTCACGCCAACTCGTGAACTAGCCATGCAGGTTGCTGACCAAGCAAAAGAATTATGCGCCCATAATCACCTAGATATAGCCACCATCACTGGTGGTGTTGCTTATATGAACCACGCTGAAGTTTTCAGCGAAAATCAAGATATTGTCGTCGCAACAACAGGCCGACTACTCCAGTATATTAAGGAAGAAAACTTTGACTGCCGCGCCGTTGAGATTTTGATCCTTGATGAAGCTGACCGTATGCTCGACATGGGTTTTGCCAATGACATAGAAACAATTGCAGGCGAAACACGCTGGCGCAAGCAAACCATGCTGTTTTCTGCCACTCTTGAAGGCGAAGCTATTCGTGACTTTGCTGAGCGTTTATTAGAAGACCCAATTGAAATTGATGCCGACCCTTCACGTCGTGAACGTAAAAAAATTCAGCAATTTCATTACCGTGCTGACACACTAGAGCATAAAACAGCCTTACTGTGCCATTTGTTAAAACAAGATGAAGTCACCAAAGCCATCGTCTTCGTACGTAAACGTGAGCGTTTACGTGAATTAGTTCAATGGTTACGTGAAGCGGGTATCGAACCTTGTTATCTTGAAGGTGAAATGCCACAAGCCAAGCGTAATGAAGCTGTACGCCGCCTAGTTGATGGCCAAGTTAAAGTACTCGTTGCAACAGATGTGGCTTCTCGTGGCTTAGATATCGAAAACGTTAGCCATGTTTTTAACTTTGACTTGCCGAGAACTGCAGATGTCTACTTACACCGTATTGGCCGTACTGGCCGAGCTGGCCGTAAAGGCACGGCAATTTCTTTAGTCGAAGCGCATGACTTCCCATTATTTGGTAAAATTACTCGTTATATTGAAGAACCTATCAAGATCCGCGTTGTTGATTCTTTACGTCCAACAACTAAAGCCCCTTCAGAAGCGATGTTAAATAAGCCAAAACCATCGAAGAAAGTACTTGCTAAGCGTAAAGAAAAGAAAAAAGAAGAACAAACTAAGAAAAAAGAAAAAGTACGCCATCGCGACAAGAAAAATATTGGGAAACGTCGTACTCCTGTTAGCCCTTCTATATCAACCGATAACGATAAAAGCTAATGACTAAAAACGGGTTTAGGCCCGTTTTTTATTTAGCCCATCATTTGCAAAACTTTCTCTCGCATTTGTTTTCCTTCATGTGTCAGCAAATCAGGCTTAATAATATGGTTACCAAGTATATCCTTACAATCTAGACCTTTATTATTCTTAATACGCCAATTCGCTCCATTTTCCAATAATAATGTAGCAACATCGAGTGCATGGCTATTTAAAGCATCATGTAAAGGCGTATTTCCTAAACTATCCTTAATATTTACTGTTAATCCATTTTTTAATAAAAGCTGCGATTGTATAAGACGACCATTCTGTGCAGCTAAATGTAAAATACTTCTTTGCCCTTTTGATTGAAGCATCTTAACTGTTTGCCCATATCGAGATTCCATTAAAACTTTAATAAATTGCCCATTGACTGTTCTGACTGATTGCTGGGCCAATATATTAATGTCACAAGACTTATGTTCTAATGATAACAGCGTTGAAAATTCAGCTATATTGCCTTTTTTGATTGCACTTTCACAACATTCTTGCCAACTCATTTCCTGTTTTTCTTCTTTAGTTGGGAAAATTTCTAATGGTATTTCTTGTACCTTATTGTATTCACCCGTGATTGCATTCCAATTATTCCATGGTTTATGTTTGCACATAACCCTAATAATTTTAAGCATTGAATGAGCGATAAAACTTCGTGTAAGTAAGCGGGTCGGTAACCAATCTTTCCAAGAACTATGTTCGCTATAAGCCATTTTAATACAATTTCCCAACGCAGAAGGGATCGGTAAAGAATTTTGTAATCTATCGAGCCAGTCATATTGCACCGTGTAATAACGTATCAACCCTTCTTGTGCAATTTTTTTAGCAATGTGATAGTCAATCCCAATATTATTAATCGTGTTTTCTGCCAATCCTGCAGGACTGAATGCAATACAAGGCGACTGACTCGCTAACGCCGCAATTGAAGCCAATCCCCCACCTAATGAATGTCCCGTACAAATCGTATTTCCATTTACTGCATTGAATAAAATATTCATTAAACCAACAGCTTGAAAATATTGAGAGTCATAAAAGCCAAGTCCTTGACGGATATTACTATAAAAATCGATAATATCATTAGTACCCGCAAAACAAAGAATATATAAATCATTAAATTTACAAATATTAGCTTGAAGCCCCGTCTGCTCATCATTTAATAATTCCGCATTAATTCCGAGCTCATTAATCTCTTTATTACTTAACCTTTCAATTCCCTGTATATTCCACCAATCTTTATGATAAGCACCTTGAGCAAGTAGCGCTAAAATATAATCTTTTTGTTGTGACCCTCTCCCTAAAAAATCTTCTCTTAATACAGATTTAGGCCAAATATCTGGTATGCAAGGTTTAATTTCTTGATATTGAGCCTGTAAATAAATATTTAAATTCTCTCTAACAAAAATATATTCATTCTTTTTTGATATTGTTTGTAGTGTTGATAATGACATGAATTCTCCCTAACAAGTGTATTTGTTGGAAGAATATTGAAATACAAATAACCAAGAGGGGAAATAATCAACTTTATTAGGCACAAATAAAAAGCCATTGATAACAATGGCTTTAGAATTTATTATGTATTATTAGATGTAATTACATTTAATATTTATTATAAGCTTTCAGTGAAAGTACGAGTAATAACATCACGTTGTTGTTCAGGTGTTAATGAATTAAAACGTACAGCATAACCAGAAACACGGATTGTTAATTGTGGATATTTTTCTGGATTCTTAACAGCATCTTCTAATGTTTCACGGCTCAATACGTTAACATTTAAGTGCTGACCACCTTCAACACGCACAGTTGGCTTCATTTCTAAAGGTACTTCACGGTACTCAAAAGCACCTAATTCGTCTTTAGCAACGATTTGCCCTTCGTTATAATCGGCTTTCGCACAAACACAACGAGCTTCATTTTTTTCGTCATCGAGTAACCAAAAAGAATTCAACAACGCTGCGTTATCAGTTTTAGTAATTTGAATACCTGTAATCATGTCGACCTCCACGTTCGAGCTAGATTGCATTCGATTTGCTTAATAAATCGAAGCTGCATTAACCATCAATCTATGAAAACTTGTAATTGGATATTTGGTCTAACCAATCTATATAGGTATTTTATACCAGCTAGATCTCCCATTTTCTTTGATATTTATCAATTATTCCACTTAGCAACCAATTTAACCAACTCAACTTTATGATTTAAATCAAAATTCACAATTCATTTTTTTAACTATTTGTATAAATTTTCAATTTTTTTTAAAATTAATAGTCAATATCAGGGCTTTATCTCTCTCTCATGAACCAGTAAGCTTATAGCTATCAACTGGTTCATATAATTGTTCCTTCCTAAATTCATTGTTATGGAATATTTCATGTCAAACTCCATTACGTGGCACGATGTTATTGGCCCTGAAAAATCAAAACCCTATTTCAAAGAGACGCTGGCTTATGTAGCAGAACAGCGCAAAAATGGTAAAATTATCTACCCTGCTCAAGACGACGTTTTTAATGCATTTAGGTATACCGAACTTGCCGATATTAAAGTCGTTATCCTAGGACAAGACCCTTATCATGGCCCAGGACAAGCCCACGGCCTCTCTTTTTCCGTTCTTCCTGGAATTAAGCCACCACCGTCATTAGTAAATATGTATAAAGAATTAGAAAAGGATATTGCTGGCTTTCAAAGACCTAATCATGGGTATTTGCTCAGTTGGGCTCAACAGGGTGTTTTACTCCTTAACACCGTCCTCACCGTAGAACAAGGCAATGCTCACTCCCATGCTCATTTAGGTTGGGAAACCTTCACGGACAAAGTTATTGAAGCAATCAATGAAAATACACAAGGTGTTATTTTTCTGCTGTGGGGTTCCCATGCACAAAAAAAAGGTAAGATAATTGATACAAAGCGCCATCATGTACTCAAGGCTCCTCACCCTTCCCCGCTTTCTGCTCATCGAGGATTTTTAGGTTGTGGCCATTTCTCACAAACTAACACTATTTTAGAACAACAGGGTAAAACACCTATTGATTGGAACCCTGTAATCGATGAGCCAAATCTACAACAATAGATGATTTTTTGGCATTAAGTCATAAAACAAGGGAAATCAATTGATAGATTTCCCTTTGGTAATATTCTCTTGGGGGCATTTGCCTCCATTTAAATAGCGATACTCTTTATTTAGAGACAATCACCATAGCAGGTCTTAATAAACGGCTATTCAAAGTATAACCTTTTTGCATTACATTAATGACATGGCCAGCTTGGTGGTCAGGTGATTCAATCATCGTTATCGCTTGATGAACGTCAGGATTAAATGGCACATTGACATCACTGACAGGCTCAATACCAAACTTAGCCACTGCATCTAAAAAAGTTTTTAGCGTTAAATTTAGCCCTTCTAACATCGCTTTAGACTCTTCACTTTCGTGATCTGCTGCATCTATCGCACGTTCTAAGTTATCAATCACTGGCAGTAATTCATTTGAGAATTTTTCCAGTGCGAACTTATGTGCTTTTTCGATATCTTGCTCAGTTCTACGGCGAATATTTTCAATTTCTGCGTGTGCACGTAACATCGCTTCACGTTCAGTTTTTTGTGAGGCTTCTAACTGTTGCTCAAGCTCAGCAATACGCGCGGCTAACGCTTGTTCGTCTGCTTGTAATTCATCAGCTTGTTGAACGCTGGCTTCTTGCTCAGCTTGCACTTTTTGTGATTCATTTTGTTCAAAAGCTTGCTCATCATGCATGTTTTGGTCTTTACTACTCATGAATATCTCCGCGTATTTAGCATTAATCCCATATATGAGAGTATTATGGGGATCTAATACAGGGATTCAAGGGAAGTCATACAATCAGAGGCCAAAAAAGTATGCGAAAGGACAATAATACACCACTACCACATTTTAAAACGATAGGCATTGTCGGGCACCCTAGGCACCCTGAAGCATTGGCAACTCATGAATTAATATACCATTGGTTAATTTCAAAAAACTATCATGCCATTATCGATAAACAAGTTGCTAAAGATTTAAAATTAGTCAATGCCAACACTGGGACATTAACTGAAATAGGCCAACAGGCTGATTTAGTTGTGGTTGTTGGGGGAGATGGCAATATGCTCGGCGCTGCTCGTATATTATCTCGGTATAATAATAAAGTTATTGGTGTAAATCGTGGTAACCTCGGTTTTCTTACCGATTTAGACCCTGATAACGCACTACAACAACTTTCACGTGTTCTTGAAGGTGAATACCGTGAAGAAAGACGTTTTTTGCTAGAAGCACAAGTCATTAAAGCTAACCAAAAAGCACGTAAAAGCACCGCAATTAATGAAATTGTTCTACACCCAGGCAAAGTTGCTCATATGATTGAGTTCGAGGTCTATATTGATGAAAAATTTGCCTTTTCTCAACGTTCTGATGGTTTAATTATTGCTACACCAACAGGTTCTACAGCTTATTCACTTTCCGCTGGTGGCCCTATTTTAACCCCGAATTTGGATGCTATTGTATTGGTTCCAATGTTTCCACATACCTTATCCTCTAGACCTCTAGTAATTAGCAGCGACAGCAGTATTCGGCTGAAATTTTTACGAACAAATATTGATTATGAAGTCAGCTGTGATAGCCAAATCATGCTCCCTATTCAGGACGGTGAAGAAGTCATTGTCAAACGTAGTAATAAAAATCTCAATTTGGTTCATCCACAAGATTATAATTATTTCAATACGTTAAGTTCAAAATTAGGTTGGGCTAAAAAAACTTTTTAATTTTTTCAATCTGCCTCTTTACTGTATAAAAAAACAGTCATACACTGTATTAAAACACAGGTGTTTATTTTCACAGGAGAGCGCCGATGCTTACCCAACTAACAATCAATAATTTTGCAATCGTACGTGAATTAGAAATTGATTTCCGTAATGGTATGACAACCATAACCGGTGAAACAGGTGCGGGTAAGTCCATTGCTATTGATGCACTTGGCCTGTGTTTAGGCAATCGGGGTGAAGCCAATATGGTGCGCCCCGGCGCACAACGTGCCGACCTTTGTGCTCGCTTTTCCTTAATGGATGCTCAACTGGCTGCCAATTGGCTTACTGAGCACCAACTCGATAACCAAAATGAATGCCTATTACGCCGTACTATCTCTCCTGATGGCCGTTCACGTGGTTTCATTAATGGCGTTTCAGTTCCTTTATCGCAACTTAGAGAACTAGGAACATTACTGATCCAAATCCATGGCCAGCACGCACACCAGCTCTTGCTAGATAGCGCTCATCAAAAATCCCTGCTTGATGCCTATTCAAACCAGCAAGAGCTAATTGCTCAAATGAAAAAAGCATGGCAAACATGGCACGATTCCTGCCAACAATTAGCCGTATTTCAAAAACAAATGCAAGAGCGTGAATCTCGACAACTGTTGCTAGAATATCATCTAAAAGAACTGAACGAATTCCTCCCTGTTCAAGGGGAATTTGAAGAGATAGACCAAGAATATAAACAGCTCGCTAATCATGGGCAGTTTTTAGCTATTGGCCAAACAACAACGCAAATACTATCTGAAAATGATGATGCGAATGTTATTAGCTTATTAAATATGGCAAAAAATGAATTGACTGATCTAGTCGCTCTCAACCCTAAATTTTCAGAGCTACTTGATATGCTTGAAGAAGCATCGATACAAGTCAGCGAAGTCAGCGATGAAATAAAGCATTATTGTGACCAATATGAGCTTGACCCTAATCGCTTGTTTGAACTTGAAAAACGCATTTCTAAACAAATTAACTTAGCGCGTAAGCATCATGTCACTCCAGAAGCTTTACCCGAATTATTTCAGCAATTACTGAGCGAACAAGAACTAATAACCAACCAGCATGAAAACTCTGAAGCCTTAAATGCGCAAGTACAAGTAAATCATCATATTGCTCTCGAATGTGCAGAACGTTTACACCATGTACGTTTACATTATGCTCAAGAATTAAGTACATTAATTACCAATAGCATGCACCAACTTTCAATGCCTCATGGCCTGTTTACTATTGATGTAAAATTTACACCAGATCAACTACAAATTGATGGCGCCTGTAAAGTAGAATTCAATGTGACAACTAACCCAGGGCAGCCACACCAAGCACTTGCTAAAGTAGCATCGGGCGGTGAGTTATCACGTATAGCACTAGCTATCCAAGTGATTACAGCTAAAAAAATGGATACGCCCGCATTAATATTTGATGAAGTCGATGTCGGTATTAGCGGACCAACAGCCACAATTGTAGGAAAGTTACTACGTGAATTAGGTGAATCAACGCAAGTTATGTGCGTTACACATTTACCCCAAGTGGCAGGGTGCGGTCATCACCACTTTTATGTCAGTAAAGAGACAAATGGTGTAGAAACAGAAACTCGTATGCAATTATTGGATAAAAAATCTAGATTACAAGAGCTTGCGCGTCTTCTTGCTGGATCTGCGGTAACAAAAAATACGCTAGCCAACGCAAAAGAGTTGCTTGCAGCATAATTTTTGACAACTTTTTTACGCTCATGTGGTCTTAGAGTCGATAAGGAAGGTTTTAAATTGTATCAATGTCGATTATCATTGATGTTCTGACTCCAAAAGGAATGAGATATCCATGCGTTATAAATTGTTAACTGCTGCCGCGCTATCACTCGCATTAATGTCTACGGGCTGTTCAATGATGGAACGTCTTGTCTATCACCCAGACATTAACCAAGGTAATTACCTCACAGCGAAAGATGTTGCTAAGATCCAAAAAGGAATGACACAGCAACAAGTTGCTTATACTTTGGGCACCCCAATGTTATCTGACCCGTTTGGTACTCAGACTTGGTATTATGTTTTCCGCCAAGAACTTGGGCATGACCCAGTTCAGCAAGAAACTTTGACTCTTATCTTTGATCGTAATGGTATTCTTACTGACATCAAAAATGAGAAAAATCTTGCCGCGCAGGAATCAATGGAAGCTGCTGAAACAAAAGCATCAGAAACTAAAACAGCTGACTAACCATAAACACTAGAACCACCTAGTGTGACAATAGCAACCTGTTTTTTGAAGGACTTATTCTGGCAGGTTGTTATTATGAGTATCTTTATTAAAAATTTATTTAAACGCATTTTGCACAAATAAATTTAAAGACAAAAACCGAGCTTTTGCTCGGTTCGCTACATAAAATCAACTTACTTATTTTTAACTTCTTTAGATTTTTCAGCTCTTTTACGCCGTAACTCTTTTGGGTCTGCAATTAAAGGTCGATAAATCTCAACTCGATCCCCATCTTGCACTAAATCTGTCAATTTAGCAGGGCGACTATAAATACCAATCTTATTTTTTTTAAGATCAATATCATCCCTAAGGGCAAGGATACCAGAAGCAAGTATCGCTTCTTCTATTGTCGCCCCCTCTTTCACTTTGACTGATAGCAAAACTTGTTTTTCAGGCAACGCATATGTCACTTCAATATTCACCTCAGACACTGTATACATCCTTTGCTCTTAAAGTGAAAGCTTGAACCATATTATTTGCTAGTTCCTTAAAAATTTTGCCAAACGCAAGCTCTATCAATTTATTTGTAAATTCAAAATCAAGATGAAACTCGATTTTACAAGCGTCTGCACTTAAAGGAATAAATTTCCAACCACCAGCTAATTTGCTAAATGGTCCTTCAACGAGTTGCATGTGTATGCATTTATTATCCTCTAGCACATTTTTTGTGACAAAAGTTTTGCTAATACCTGCTTTTGAAACTTCAACAGAAGCGGTCATTTCTTCAGAGCTATGACTAATAATTCGGCTACCTACACATCCCGGCAAAAAGCTTGGATATGAAATAACGTCATTAACGAGTTTATACATTTGTTCTGCGCTAAAAGGGACCAACGCAGAGCGACTAATCTGTGGCATATCAATTCCTATCCCCAAAAACTGATCGTATAATACCATCTTTGATTGGTTAAACAAAAAACAAAACCCACATAGGGCAAGATTTGCACAATCAAAAAAATATCAGCTTAGAAAGATTTCTTTCAACTCAGCTTACAGTATAATGATTGCACTATGACAAAGAAAAAACCATATAAACCCGGTTCAGCAACAATTGCTATGAACAAGCGTGCTCGCCACGAATATTCTATCGAAGAGGAGTTCGAGGCGGGTCTATCCCTACAAGGTTGGGAAGTAAAATCACTCCGTGCAGGCAAAGCCAATATTGGAGACAGCTACGTTCTTTTGCGGGACGGTGAAGCTTATTTATTCGGTGCAAACTTCACACCACTGACTGTTGCATCATCGCATGTTGTATGTGACCCAACGCGTAGTCGTAAATTACTTTTAAATCAACGCGAATTAGATACACTCTACGGTAAAGTTAATCGTGAAGGTTATACCGTTATTGCACTTTCTCTCTACTGGAAAAATGCATGGTGTAAAGTTAAAATCGGTGTTGCCAGAGGTAAAAAATCTCACGACAAGCGTTCTGATATTAAAGAACGTGAATGGCAACTCGATAAAGCACGTATAATGAAACATTCTAACCGCTAACCTCTAGCTTTATAGAGTATTTTTCTGTTATACTGCGTTCAACAACTTGGGGCTGATTCTGGATTCGACGGGATTTGCGAAACCCAAGGTGCATGCCGAGGGGCGGTTGGCCTCGTAAAAAGCCGCAAAAAAATAGTCGCAAACGACGAAAACTACGCTTTAGCAGCTTAATAACCTGCTTAGAGCCCTCTCTCCCTAGCCTCCGCTCTTAGGACGGGGATCAAGAGAGGTCAAACCCAAAAGAGATCGCGTGGATGCCTTGCCTGGGGTTGAAGCGTTAAATTTAATCAGGATAGTTTGTTAGTGGCGTGTCTGTCCGCAGCTGGCAAATGAATTTAAAGACTAGACTAAGCATGTAGTACCGAGGATGTAGAAATTTCGGACGCGGGTTCAACTCCCGCCAGCTCCACCAAATTATCTTCTAAGGACGTCCAAAGAAGACAGAAAAGCCCGCTAACTCAATGAGTTGCGGGCTTTTTTATGTCCTACACTGTCCTATTTTATCCCACCCAAGCTAATTCCTTTAGGCCCATTGATAGGCCCAACGAAAAGAACTAACATCTTTGTTGGGCCTAAACGCATGGAGATTTTTCATGGCAAGAAAAACTAAGCCATTAACCGATACCGAAATCAAAGCAGCTAAACCGCAGGACAAGGACTATCAGCTGTATGATGGTGATGGACTCACACTGCTAATCAAATCTAGCGGAAGCAAGTTATGGCAATTCCGTTACTACCGCCCTTATACAAAACAAAGGACCAAACAAAGTTTTGGGGCCTACCCTGCTGTCACACTTTCAGATGCTAGAAAACTTAGAGCAGAGTCTCGCTCATTACTGGCAAAAGATATTGACCCTCAAGAATATCAGAAAGATCAAATAAGAAACTCTCAAGAGGCCAAAACCAATACCTTTCAACTTGTCGCTGAACGTTGGTGGGAAGTGAAGAAGTCCACTGTAACAGAAGACTACGGTAACGATATTTGGCGTTCGCTTGAACGAGATGTATTTTCCGCTATTGGTGATATCAGCGTTACCGATATCAAAGCCCATATATTGGTTCAAGCAATACAGCCCGTTCAGGCCAGAGGTGCGTTAGAAACCGTTCGTCGCCTTTGTCAGCGAATCAACGAAGTCATGATCTATGCTCAAAATACTGGATTAATTGATGCTGTACCAAGTATCAATATTGGTAAAGCGTTTGAAAAGCCCAAGAAAAAGAATATGCCAAGTATTCCCCCAGATCAGCTACCAAAGCTCATGCAGACAATGCGTACGGCTAGTATTAGCCTATCCACTCGATGCTTGTTTATGTGGCAGCTACTCACCATCTCGCGCCCTGCCGAAGCCGCTGAAGCCCGTTGGGACGAAATCAACTTTGAAACCAAGGAATGGAAGATACCGGCTGCTAGAATGAAAATGAACCGTGAGCACACGGTTCCGTTATCTGATGCTGCTTTGGCTATTTTAGAGCTAATGAAACCACTCAGTGGTAACCGTGAGTTTATCTTTCCTAGCCGTATCAAGCCTACTCAACCGATGAACAGCCAAACCGTCAATGCTGCATTAAAACGTGCTGGATTCGGTGGTGTACTTGTTTCACACGGGCTTCGCTCAATTGCTAGCACCGCTCTCAATGAACAAGGTTTCCCACCTGATGTTATCGAAGCCGCCCTCGCCCACGTTGATAAAAATGAAGTGAGACGTGCCTATAACCGCAGTGATTACTTAGAGCAAAGACGCCCTATGATGCAATGGTGGGCTGATTTTATTGAATCGGCTGATAGGGGAAGTATTATTGAAGGCGGGATAAGAGGGATATCACTAGTTGGGTAATTTGTGTGTGCCAGCTAAATTTAGTTGGCACTATTACAGTGCAGAGCTATATTCATATATAGTTGAATTCACAGCTAGAGGTACACATTATTACATCACAACCAATCACACCTACCAGTGTGATCGACAATAGCTATTTTACTCCATCCTTGCTTCTTCAACGCGTCTACTTCCTTTTGGTTTATTTCTCCACTCTTATTTTCGATATAACTCCTTTTCATTGCCAAACATAATAGATGTGAAGGGCGTGTCATAGCCACGTAATGGAGCTTTAATCTCTTTGCATCAGAGTCGGAAATTTTATTTTTGGGTTTGCATTTTATCCATGGAAAAATCATTTTTAAATGATGCGATTTATTGAATGTATCTAATACCAAAGTTGCGGTATGCGTTTCGCCTTTTACAGAATGAATTGAACCTAACTTAATATTCACTTTCCGTCCGTCATTTTCTACAGTATATATATTGTTCCTAGCGCCAATATGATTTGAAGAAAAATCTTCAGATAGTTGATAACCTAGAAAAGGGTGGTCGCTCTGCGGAGCTACTCCAGATATAGAAGTCACGACATCGATTACAATATCCTTCCATGTGGTACCCCAATCAGCTTCAGAAGGGAAATTTCGGCCAACAGCGAGATAGCCAATAAGGTTGAGGTATTTATCGTAATTCGCACGGTCATCCTTTAGCAACTCCAAAATGAATCGATGATTTCTTTGTCTTGGTTTTGGATCGAATAGGGTTGATACCTCTTTAGCAAAGTTAATTATCCCCATAGAAATACGTTCAACTGTAGTGAATGATTCACCTCCAGTTCCATCTGTAGCTAACCTCTCTCCCAACCTATGGCCAGCGTTGACATATTGCAAAAAATTTTTAGGCTTTGGGTCTTTACTCGCGATATCTGGATCATATTTAATACAGTAATGAGATAAATTGTGGGGTTTGTTTTTTTCAGACCCATCTTTATCTCGGTGAACAGCTCCAACAGCGGTAAAGGTTAATCGATCCAACAATTCTTGTTCTTCATCAAATACTGAAAGCAGGTAAAGCCCATAGGCTTTTAAAACAGCCCCAGTACTATTTTCGTCAATTAAAAATATAGCGTGTGCTACATCTTTTGATGAACCGACCTTTGGCCCTTGACCGGTCAAACTCATTTTGCCTACCGATAAAGGAGAAGCTAAATTTGCTATTGATTGATCAAAGCGATGGCTATTTGGGAGGTCATACTTAACTTCATTTGATGGAAATTTATCAGTTTTTGCACTGTTAACCTCACCAGCATGATCGAATATTTCTTGATCACTATCCCCGAATCGTACACGGCAAACCGCGCCATCACCTTCTATAAATGCTCTGTGAAGAATGGATGATTGAGCCTCACTGTTATCTTGAACTTCATCAAGGAATACAAGGGGGAAGCGGCCTCGGATATGTTGTTTCATGGAAGGTGAATAATCCATAAGATCATTTGCCCACATAAACATTTCATCATGTGTATGAATACCGAATTTTCGGATAGATTCTCGACAAGAGTCTGACATGTCCTTATATGATTTCGTATCTACACCCAGTACGCCTTTTCCCCAACGCACTTGACCAATAGAAAATTGACTGTTAGTAGCCGTTATCACATCTTTAGGTACAAGAACTTTTTCAGCGTTTTCCCTAGTCCAAGGTTTTAATTTATTCCAACGCCAACTATATGCAAATTCTGAATCAATAACTTTTATGGGAAATCCTTTTGATCTCAACCAAGGGAGAGCCATAAATTCATTAACAAACCCATGTATAGTTCCAATGTAATGTGGATATGACAAAAGCGCCCGGCCGACTTCCGTTCCTCCTAGGCGCTTTTCAATTTCTTCTTTAGCCACATTCGTATGCGATAGAATACACATACCTTGACGTCGATAAGGCCAGTTACGTGCAAGTATCGCCAGCTTTGCAACAAGTAAAGTTGTTTTTCCACTACCGGGGCAAGCCGATACATCCAATGTTTCGCCAAGGGATTTAAGTATTCGCTCTCTTGCACCGCCATCTTTTTCTGGTGAAAAGGCATCATCGGGTAAGCCTAATACTTTCACCACCCAAGTAATATCATCATCCGTAATCTTTGGTAGTTCAACTTTCATGAATCTCACCCCATGAAGCAATATGAAGATTCGATGTAACATAGTCTATTGCATCAACAACATAGCTCGGAAGCTTAGTCCTTAAATCATATGTTTTTTCACGAGTTATCTTGTCCAAGATAATTCCACACAAATACTGTGCCGCGATGGACTTTGAAGCTTTAGAGCCTGTGACATACATTGCATAGACTTTACTGGCTAAAACTTCATTCATGTCCCAACTCTTCTCTACAGCAAGTTGCTCTGCGTCTTCCTTTAAGGCTGCGTATTTGGTTTGAGCCTTCTCAAATTTTTCCTTATCAGTAATTTCAGAGTAATTCCCCCCCTCATCCCATATCGCTAGTTGAGCTGCAATGTAGACCTCTTCAGCCAAAGCGTTATTGTTTGAAAATGCTAAGTCATATTCTAGTGTCCACTCATCTGCTACAAAGGACTTAACATTCTGCCCATGGGCCTTGCATTTAATCTTTTCCTTATGTTCATTTAATCCCGTTAATTCAAAATCCCTCTTAGCACGCCACTTTCTCTCTTCTCCACTCCCTAATGTTGGCCAATCACTATCGTCTTTGATGATCTTAATAATATAGGGACCACAGTTTGGCATAACGTCCAAGTCGGTGACACAAGCAACAGGCGTAGGTTGTATTCCATCTTGATCAGGATTTTTTCTCATAAATATTTTAGCGTATCGCCGCAGTCCAACTCCTCCGACATTGATTATAGAAACTCCATGTTCCGTAAAATCTTTCCCAATGCACTTGGCCAATGTAGGCATCAAAATGTTTTCCGCATCGCCCTCTACAATTATGACACCACGGGCGAAAAATAGATTTGCTTTAGTTACATCTAGAAAACGTGAAAGGAATTTATAATCACTTGAATCAAGCTCAGTTTCACCGTCAGCGGTAGAAAAAGCCTTGCCAGCTCGAATAATAACTAAATTATTAAGATCAACCTCTGATGCTAGATTGGGGCTATGTGTAGTGATTATTATTTGTGGTTTGTTTTCTTTATCTTCTTTTGAATTAACTATTTTCTGAAGATACTGTATTAACCTAAGTTGACGCTGTGCATGTACATGAGCCTCTGGCTCCTCTATTAACAGTAATGGAAAATTATCTTGATTATCGGCTAAAAGTATTAATTCGCATGCAATGAAGAGGATGTTATTTGACCCTAGCCCCATTCTCCCAAGTGTATTATCCACATTTAGAGTTAGCTTTTCTAATAGTTGCCTAAGCCTCTGAGAATCAGAGCCATTCTGACTAACTGATATCGAACTTTTTATTGAGTCGCCATGAAGTTGCAGTTCGTCTAAATGACTATTAACTTTGGATTTCCCATTCTCAATATGCGGGTGATGTTCAATCAGCTTATTGAATAAGTCACCCAGTCCTAGTAACCCCAGCTTTTTAATGTCATCGTAACTAAATGAAGATAGGTCAGTACTTGCCGCATCAAACAACTGGCCTACTTCTGCTCCATCGAGCGAATTTAACACCATCGAAAGCCTAGAGTTACGACCAGAGGAAAGCTCTCGTTCAGCATCACGAAGAGGCCTTAGATATGTAGCTGCAAGTAATAAACGGCAGTTGTTATCCAGATTTGGACCTTCACCATTTTTACCCGAGCGAAAGTCTGTGGAGATATATGGCCTACCAGCCCTAATTCCCATGCGCTTTGCAGTGAGCGTAAGGTGTAGGATAGGTTCATCTCCCTGATTAACTCCATAGGTTAAATATTCTGCGAATCCTGATTTATCGCCGGAGGTTAATTTTTTAAATGTGCCTGATATTTTAATTTCACTTGATTCAGAACTACCTTCACTTGACTTGTGAAAGTCATCATCGCTAAATCGAAGCCATTCTTGATCAGTTGTTCCGAGAAGGAATCTCAGAGCATCAATTACTGTTGTCTTGCCAGAATCATTTTCACCGACAAGCGCTGTTAACCCTTCGCGAAATTTAACTGTAATGCCGTCAGGGCCAAATGATCTAAAATTGGTAATGGTTAACTCAGCTAAATACACGATTATTGTCCTTCGTTGTTAATTACTAGGGGTTCGCTTTGGGTCGACTGCTGATTTTTTCTCAGGCTATCAAACAATTTAAAATTATATCCTTTTTGCTCTATATTGACCGTCAGTTTTTAATATGTACTACGCTGCTCGAATATAAGCTAATACAATTGCAGTCAATCACTTACCCAATTCTTGACTACGGCTCTTACTTAGCATTACCTCATGCCAATATTTATCCACCTGATTAATTGAGTAATATATTTACCTCAAGCAGGGCCAGTTATACCCTGTGAATTAAGTAATTGAATTGAGCAATGAACCGTATATGAAATGTCTTAAGCAACTTTTCTATATCCTGTTTATTCAAATCGCTGTTCACGTCCTTCAGCATCCTTACGTTCACGGCCTCTTTCATTCTCTATCCAGCGAATCAGGTTTTCATTCACCGACTTTGTAGCTATAGAAATGTCGGTACGCTCATGGGTAATCAGCTGGCTAATTGCATCTGCTCTAGATTGCATTATATTTGCCAGACTACCAGACCAACTAGATGGAGCTGTACGTGCTGCAAAAGCTTCTAAAACAACCTTTGGCTCAGGTGCTAGTTCTAATAATTTGATTGCCACCTCAGACAAGATCGTTGCTGATGTAGTCTCATCTTTTTCCCAAAGGTTTATGCCTGTCGCTACAGCCGCAAATATGCTGCTATCATTTTTGGTACAGCACCACTCAAGCAGGAAATCCATATCTATTTTTTCAAGAGCAGAACCATTCCTATCATCACTACGGATAAAATATAATCGTGACTGTTTTTGCCTACCAGCCCCTTCAAAAACACGACAAAGAAATTCGTCTGGCATCAATGACGCGGTCTTTCCAATAACATTTGCAAATGAGTAAATACAACCGTAGCTATTGTCAATTACATCAAAAATAGTATTTAACCACTCTAGTTTTTCCGATTCGTTGCCATCAAAACGTAAAGCAGCATTAATCACACGCTCCATGTTATAATCGCTCATACCGCCAGAGTCATTATCATTCCTCTTAAGTCGCGATATTCCAGCTTTCAGACCAAGTAATCTAAATTCAGCACCAAGAGTATCGATTGCTTCATCTTCGTCATGTAACCTCATGCTAAGGCCATCTAAAACTACATCATCACCATTTGTTTTTCTTAAAAGCCTTGAAGTAAGGTCAAGAATGCACTCTTTTGGTAAATCTCCATATTCCTTCCTCCACAAAATCGGTCCATACATGATTGGCCTGATATCTGGATCATCCAAAATTGTCATACAGCGATTCAGATCATTAACTGTAAATTCTCGTTGTGGATGTAGAGCAACTAAAACGTTTCTAAGTTCATTATGTTTTGCACACTGTTCAAGAAATTCCTGCGCTAGCTCTCTATTTACAGAATCAACTTCGTCAATAAATCCCTTAAAAACTGAGAAATCTTTATTAATTTCGGGATGTTTCTTCAACTCATCAACAAGATTCTGCCAATAGATTTTCTGATCGAATGCTCCTTTCGCTAATCCTGTACCAAAAGCTATCCGGTATGGCATCCTGTCAGCAGAAAATAAATTAGAGCCTAACTCATCAATCATATAACTTGAGCGAGCGAATTCTTGGCCTAATAATTGTGCTTTATCAGCAAGACGTTTTTCTGATTTACTATATTTATCAGTTGTATCCTGTCTATAATCATCGTCCAGCGCCCAATTATCACCACCACTACTGAATACATACATCAATATCATTGAAATTAATTCATTTGGTTCTAACTCTTTTTCTAAAGCGGCCAGATTATCTGGTAATGATTCAACTTCTTGATTATTTTGATGTTCCGTATAATCAAAATAGATCACTGTACGAATGGCTATCCAACCTTCTCCCCAAGGAGAGTCATTATGCAATTTACGAGCTACATCGATAAGTATTTCTCTCATCGCTTCTTGAAACCACATTCCTCTAAACTGATTCGCCAGAATTTGTCGAGCACAGTTTTTCAACTCAAGATCACTTGAAATCCCTATTTGTAATGCAAAATTAATAAAAGTATGACGCCACTCAACCAGTTCATCGTAGTCAGGTTCGAATCCAAAATCTCTAGGCTTAGCTCCAAATTCATACAACCCAATACCAGACCATAAACCACTATCAAGAGCAGTTGAAAGCATTTTAAGCCCTAAAGATCTACGAGCAACGATATCTGAAGTAAGGCATTCATTCATAATCTCAATACGCTGCTCTATAGAAGCATGAGTGCCTGATAAATATGCCTGAAAGAATTTAGTGAGCTTTTGCCCCGCATCATCGTGGTTATTACTTTCTTTTTCATTATCTGCAATTCGAATTAACAATTTAGCACATTGCACAAAGTTTCTAGGCTCATAAGCTAATGCTTGCAGTAGTTTGATAGTCGTTATTCGACGAGAGTCATAGCGTTTTAACTCGTTGAAATTAGAGTTAGTGAGTTCTACCTGAATTCGGTTCAATAACGTATCAGGTGCCACTGGAGCGATATATTCCAACATCCTTATTTGTGAATCATCTAGTTCTAGAATTTTCCCTAACAGTCCTTCAGGTTGTAACCAACCTTCAACAATCTCGATGGCGACAGGATGGTCATGTAACAACCCTAATCGATGAGCAAATGACATTAATAAACGTTGATTGTTCGATGCTTCAAAGGTTGCCCTAAGCTGTTCGATGGGGATACTATCAAGTGCTGACGATGCTAATCTGTTCGCAATAGCATGAGGTAAAATAGCTCGCCAATGAGCTCTTTTTTGTACAATATGCCTATCTATTAATTTTTTGACTGTGCGGAATAATTGGTTTTTAGAATACCCAGAAAGAGAGCCCAATACTTCTAATTCACTTCCCCCTACATCGGGATCAGAAATCGAAAATGAATATACTAAAGATAATATTTCAGCTTGCTCCCTTAAATCATCGTTTTGGTGATTACGCTGATCGAATAAACGGTTAAACAATTGAGCGTCGGATAGTTGAGCCAAACTTTCCCCCTCTTCCACCCTCTCCGCTATTGCCAAAGAGACTCTTGCATTACCATCTGCAAACTCTGCAATCCTACGGGCATTATTCTGGCCTATATTAGGAAAACGACGGAGCAGTAATTTTTCAGCGACTTCGGGTCCAACTGTCTCTATGTGAATTACCTCTGTGGTCTGTGGCTTATCATCCCTAATATCGTACTCAATAGTAATGAGTTTTACATTGTCACATGCAGTAGAAACCCTTTTAGCCAAATCTGCATGGAGGTCTGATGGACAATTATCAAGGATCATAATTGAATGTCGGTTTTCAGAAATAAGCCTCTCCAACATGACTGTAGCCGACGGCTCTGGTTCAGCACCAGTATCGACATAAACAGCAATTGTTCTATCAAGAGCATCTGTTCCAACTGTATCTACAGTTTCATCAAAAAGCGCCTGTACGATACGCGTTTTTCCTACCCCAGATAACCCAGTAATACGAATTGCTTTATTAGTCGTTCGTACAAGGTCTCTCATCGGTCCGATTGCATCTTCAATACTAAGATTCTGGCCTTTTCCTGATGGCAATGAGATCTTCACACCTTGTGCGAAAATTATAGTATCTTCAGCTCCTTGCGGTGGATTGCTCCATGCCCCATACGGCTGCCAGCCAGAGTATCCTCGACCCAACTTCCTTTTTACCCATAACATCACTGACGGATGTTGGCGCACCCACTGAGTTAATTTAGAACGGTCAAAGAAGCATAAATGCAAATTACTGCCATTAGGATCTCTGCTCGCTGCATCCTGCATGGCTTCAATACGGTCTTTTAACATTGGAGGTGAGCAATCATCAGCTAAGCTGACAATAATGTAACTTCCCCCTTGTGCGGCTAACAAAGAAATCGTTGATGATAATTCACCATCAATAACCATTTCTTTTGTAATAGCAGTCTTCGGCATTGAATGTTTTTTTGATTGAAGGATTGTATTCGGTCTTTCAATAAATCCTGTAGTTAATTGCTCTACAGGAACATTAACATGAACATCAATACCATCATCTGGAGCATTGATTGATCCAGACCAATTTACCCTAGCAGGGCTATGACCATGTACTGCTACTTCTGCCTCTGAAAGACGAGCGATTAGTTCTTCTAACTGAACATCAGATAGCCCAAGTAATTCATCTTTTTCAATATCAAAAATTGCCATGGCTTAGACTTTTTAACGAAAATATTGGCACTTAAATTGCCGAAAGTGAAACTATTATATCGAATTGAGCTAATAGTGCATGTATAAGGTATAGAATGAGTAGAACAATCACAGTAAAGACTAATAAATTTATGATCAGCCTAACTGTCGTAACACTATTGGTTCAGAAAAACCAGAACTAAACCAATAGCATATCAACATAACTATCAAAACTGATTTATTTAATCATACTCACTTAGATCTTTTCTTGGCATTTTTCTTTTTATACTTTCTGGTTATAGCTACTTCCTCCATGGCAGCTCTGACATCATCGTAATCTCTAGACCAATTGACAATTTTGTTAGTTAAATCATCATATTTGATCTCTATTTGTGGATATTTATTTTTTACTAATTCAATATACCCCCATAAATCTTCTGTAATTATTTTTGCTGCAACAGTTTTGTTTTTCCATTTTAAAGACTTAGGGTTCGATTCAAGCAACAACTCACATGCTTTTTGTCTTATTTTAGCGTAGCCATCACTCCTAGTTCGGATTCCCTTTTTAGCCGCCTCAGATCGTTGTCTATTCAATCGATTTAAATCTTCACTAAAATAACTATAAACGCCTAATCCAAAGCTCTCGCTTAGCACCTCTAGACTTTGCATTAAACACTCAACAACGACAACTTTATGCTGGAATGAGGTATTTCTTTCATAAAAATTCATCGCTAATTGAAAGTTAACACTTGACCAAAATACACTGTTTAAAAGATAAACATTAACGCCTTTATCTTTATCATTAAATTTAAGATGCAGACTCCTAACTCGTCTGCGATAACTACCTACTGGGTCTTTATTATTTGATATTTTGGCATATAACTCCGCTGCATACTTTTTAACTTCATCATCTTCCCCATTCAACATACCTAAAACTTTTAACGTTGAATCAGCTCGTAAACCCCTCCACCCTCTTTTTTTTATTTCATCATGAAATTGTGCTTGTTTACTTTCAGTGGCCTTACAAACGACACGTATTAAATCAATTAAATCATCCACTTAAAACACCCTCAATATTATTTTTGCTTCCACCATATTTTTCATCCCTAAGCCGCAATAAAATAGCTATTACAAACTTAGACATAACTTAATAAGTAGAGGAAATCACACTATGAATCAATCCAATATCATAATTCTTCGACTACCCACTGTAATCGAACGTATTGGTATCGGTCGTTCCACCATCTATGACTGGATCAACCCAACATCACCAAGGTATGACCCAACGTTTCCTAAACAAAAAAAATTAGGGAAGCAATCTGTTGGTTGGATCGAATCCGAAATCAACGATTGGTTACTTCAACGAGAGTCAACTTAGCTAGTCATCATTTTATCATTAACGATATTAATGTTTTATTGAGAATGTTTATTATTGTGAAGAAGTTAAAGAAGTAAAACCAAAACTGGCCTAAATTATCGAATATTGACTATTCAATAACGTTAAAATTTATTTATACAAAACTTAAGAGAGGATAATTATCATGTCTCAACGGATAACTATTACTGTAAAAAATGAAAACAGTTTAAAACAGATAGATGAGTACTGCTGTAAGCATAAAACTTCACGTTCATCTTTAATATCTAGTATATTAAAGAGTGCTTGCCCATTACTTTCAGAGATAAACCAATACACTCAATTAACTAACGAGCTTGAAAGTAAATTATTTTCCCCAGATAAATCTTCAATGAATTATCAAGGGAAAGCATCTACATTTTCTTTAGCTGAACATCTTTTAGATATATGGCAAACGCACATAATAGAAAAAGGTGTCATTATTGATCAACATGCTTATCCTCATGTATTTAAAAGTCCTAAAGTTGGTCTCAAAGAAAAAATAAGCATTCAAGAAGAACTAGAGCACTATATTAGCGAACCCAATATTAAGAAAGCTATCTTTATTTACACTGATAGGCATGTTCACTATAAGCTACATAAAGCAGGTGGATTATCAAATACAATTTTAATTAAAAATACTGAGTATAAAAATTACGTTTTTGACTTTAATGGGATCATTAACATACCGATGAATGATATTGTTTTTTTTGGCATTGAAGAAGCGATAAAGAAAAGTAAGGTACAGTTAAAACATACCTATGAGGCTTTTATACCCATTTATCACACAAACCATCAGTGCATTCTAATTGGGGTTATTGATAGGAACAATGCCAGCAGAAGAATAGACAAAAGCTCAAACACCATAATCATAAACCCACTATAACAGGTCATTAATGCGTTTATTGATACCTAAGGGAATAAAATGAGCCATTATGCATACATCCGAGTGAGACATGATGACAGTGATGCCTTAGCAAATCTTGATCAATACACACAGGAAATTGTCACGTTTTGCCCTGAGGTTAAGAATAATATCATCATTGAGCGTCAACCATTGCTTGATGTGAAACTTCCTCCCCCACAACTTATGGAGCATATTGACCATATTTTAACACCAGAAGACACTTTAATAACAAGGAGTCTCTATGATATAGGAAATAATACTCAGCAGGCTGTACAGATTTTATCTCGATGCCACGAACTTGGTATGGCTGTTATCATCCTTAATCAGTCTATCACGAATATATTTGAACAGAAGTTTTTCTTGCTAGACGTGCTGAATCTATTAAATGATTTAGAAGAAAGCTATGAAGTGCTAAAACTAAGCAGGCGACATTACATTTCGTTATCCCAAAATAAGTCATTAGGTCGACCAGCAGGAAGTAAGTATAAAGATTATATTTACGATCTGAAATACAAGGGATATAAACAACGCGAGATAGCAAATAAGCTTAACATTAGTCTTTCAACTATAAAACGCCACTGGAATAAAGACATTTTCGAATAGGACTAACTCCAGAGTAATTAATTAATAGAAAATGCAGTTACAGTACGACTCTAAATATAGTTTTCGTGTTGGATAGGTATTATATATACCATCTATCATAACTAGCAAATGATAAAAATATAGCAGGAATGCATTACATAAAAAAACCACCAAGGAGAAGATATCTAATTTAATAAAAAACCATTTTAAACCTTACTAGCTAAATTATAAAAAAGGGATAACACAGCTCCTTTGCCCTATCCCTATATTACTTTAATCATATTAAAGGGTAAGTTAATATTACCCTAGGGAATACTCATGTCTAAAAATGAATATAATAAATTTTATCTAGAATGCATTGCTGATACATTGAATTATGCTTTAAAGGAATACTCTCGTATCACTGTAATACGAGTTGACCTTCACTTTCCGCCTATTATCGATAATGGAGATATGCCGACATGTTTCCCTTATTTAGAAGGAAGTCCTATATCCCGATTTACTGATTCCTTAAAGGCTAAACTTAAGCACGATCAACACCGTAAAAAGCTTCAAGGTAAACGTACTTTTGAAAACAATATGCGTTATATGTGGGTAAAAGAAATTGCAACCGCAATACAGCCTCACTACCATGTATTTTTAATCTTCAATAAAGACGCATACTACCACTTAGGGGACTACAATTTGTTCGAGCCTAGTTTACGGACCATGATCACCACAGCTTGGTACAATGCATTACAGCTCGAGTTTGATCCTTCTTTTGATACAGGCACATTAGTACACTACCCAGAAAACTGTCGATATTGCTTAAATACACTTTCAGCATCATTTTCTGACGATTACCAATTAGTCATGAAACGATTAAGTTATTTAGCAAAAGAATACTCAAAGCAGTACAGTCCTGTGCGTCGTAGTTTAGGGCGTAGTCAGTATTGATATTTGTGGTGGCCTTAGGGGCACCTAGCAACATATCGATACTAATGACTACATTAATGACTACTCAAGTGGTGGAGCTAATACTAAATAGCCACTGTCTCATTAGCCCACTTCCCAGCTAACAGTAGGTATTGCTTAAATCAGAATTCATTAACGTTTGAACTAGACCGAACTGCATTAATGAATAGGCTAAGTTGCTTAACAACAGAACGCTAAAAACACTACAATGCAATTCACGGAGTATTAGCTATAGCCAGAAATAATTATGAATAGGTTTGGTAGTGATTTAAATCGCCACTGGAACATGGTTATATATTTATGTCTACTTAGCTAAATCTTTTAATGCAAACAGGCCTCGTTCTGCTACTGCTGCTGTTTTATCGGATGCCAGCAATTGCGCTAGTTTAAACGCATCATCTCCTATATTTTCTAACTGCTTGATTAGCATTTCTCCAGCAATACGGCGAACCATAGGAGAACGATCAATTGCCGCCATTTTTAAAAACTCAATAAAAGGGATTTTAGTCTCTATGCTTCTTTCTTTTAAAACAGGAATTCGTTGCCGTATGCCATACCTTTTGTCTATCCATTTAAATTCACATCCTTCAGCCCAAACAAATTTGCTTTCTAATAAGCAACGATATGCTTTAGCTCGCAAAGCAGGCTGCACCGATAATTCAGCAATTTCAGTCAAAAAGTTATCTAATACATCAACGCGCCCAGACTGTGTAAATATGGTCGCAGCAGGTCCAGCAGTAGATAATATCAGGCGATTCTTAAGGGATTCTGCAACTTTATTCATAGCAATAATACTCAATAGAATTTGTTTTTCATCATCCCCGATTCTTCCCCATGAGCTCCAATAGGGAAGCATGATAAATAAGACATCAACGATAATTTCTGGGTCTGTTTGTTCAGCAATTAATGGCAATGCATGACGTGCAGCAATTCTGACTTCAGGCACCCAGTCATTCAGTTTTCGAAACACCACAGCAAGTAGAAAACTGTTTGGCGCACCACCCGTTAGTATCTTTAGTGCTCGCTCTCGCTTGTAACCATCTGCATTGCATAAATCCAGCCATCGAAGAGAACCAATTAGCGGGTTATTCGTTTTAGACTCTTGGACGTTATTTTGCGGGAGAGATGCGTCAATCTGCCAACGAATTAGACGTTCCCATTCATCAAGGTTTTTGAGTAATAACTTCGAGGTCGCACTAATGAATGGAGAAATATCAGGTCTAATCTTGTGGTAAAAATGTTCAACATTTAATGATTTTTTTACAGATGCAATAACATCTTGTTTAAGGCTATCTTGTTGATGCATAATCCCTCTCGCTATCCATAGTTGATAATATTCACTTCCATGCAAGGTAAATATACGCTAAAACCATCTAGTCACAGTTGTTCAGAACCGCATTAGCATAAAGATAAATCATAGTTAAAGATTCAAAGGAGAGAACTGGTAATCAACAATGTATGCACCAATAGGTCCCGTTTTTGTTGTAACCCATACAGTTCCAGTCTTTTCCTTGGTTTTTGATTTTGGATCGCTAATACACAGTAATTTCCACTGCTCTGCATAGGTTTCTTTTATCCATATGCCGTGGTCACATCGACTAAATCGGCTAGTGCTAGGTCCCGGTGATGTGATTTCATACTCTGTTTGGTAGCGAATGGTTTTGTTTGTGAGTAAATACGTCAGCACATCAAACACAGGAACGATTAACATAAAACCAGCGAACCCAGACCATAGAAAATTTTTAAATGCGCTTTTTAACGGACGGCGTAAAATGCTCCAAACTCCACCGATTACACTTACAATAGCAGCAAACGTAATAGCAATAGTCCATTTTGGAAACCATTCAAACATAACAGTTCTATGGCCTAATATTAGTGACCAATACATGAATGCTATCCAGATGACAACAGAAACAGCAATCCAGTAAATCGACATTACTTTGCTCTTGTTGCCCCGACTGTATGATTTTAATTGGTATTCCATGTAAACCTTGCATCGCTAAAAAATGCGCCTTCATCGAAACACTGATTCATTATGTATTTAAATCAAACTAATTATATCTATCACGATACTGCTGCTGAGTGGACTCAATATTTAAAAAAATATTTAATTTTAATTTGTTAAATCACACACTGCTTATATATCTCAAAATTTTTTATAATTCGTTGGTAAACAACACGCTCTTTTTCTCCAAAGTATGCGGGATGGCAAGACTTGATAAAATATATTCCTTCCGACCAAAACAGTTCGTCACTAATTTTCTCCATCGAGCAAAAAATGTGATTTTTAACCACACTAAATGTCCCACCACATATAACAATATTGGGTTTCAGTAACTCTATTTGTTGTTTAATTTCAGTTTTATGACTCTTAACAAACTCACTAAGCTTTTTATCAGATGTTCTATTTTTCCCTGACGACTTCATAATGTTAATGTACGCTATTTTTTCAAACACCAACCTTTCAAGTCTTTTCTTTTTTGCATTTTCATAGGTTATGTTATCACCATAATTTAATATGCCTTGTGACCACAACCCAACACGACGAAGAACTGAAGAACGCCCATGGGACCATTTCGACTTTTTATTATCCAACGAGTTTAAGATGCTTTCTCTGATATCGATGTTTTCTTTTGTTCCATTTGTTTCTTTCAGTAAAAAAAGAAGTCTCAGCGATGATGAAAAGTAGCTCGGTGTTAGTGGCCCATCAAGATTAAAATTACCCCCGAAATTATTTTTCCATTCAGTCAAGAATAAATCATGGCTCTTCAAATTAAATCTCTCCTGATTAGGACTACGTATAAATTCAATGAAGTTTTAACAGTGAAATTATCACACAAAAATTATCACACAAATAGTTAAGATGAGATACCTCACCTTTAAACAGGTTATTTCAAAAAATCTCAGATATATATTATCTCTTTGAATAACTATCATTTTCTTTTCTTTCAAGGAATAATATGTCTCAGCACTCTCACTTTAAACCGCTCCTGTCAGCTCTACCTCATTCATTCCAGACCTCTTTTTTCAACCAACTCAATCACCTAATTAACTACTCCCCCACCATCGGCCTGATGGGTAAAACAGGGGTTGGAAAATCCAGTCTTATCAATGCGCTGTTCCAATCTTCACTATCACCTGTGAGTGATGTATCCGGCTGTACACGGCATGCTCAGCGCTTCAGTATGACGATGAACAATCACACGCTTACCTTTATAGATTTACCCGGTGTGGGGGAAAGCCTTGAGCGAGATAAAGAGTACCACCAGCTCTATCGTAACTTATTACCAGAACTGGATTTAATCATTTGGGTGCTTAAAGCCGATGACAGAGCATGGTCTTCCGATGAACAGTGTTATCACTTTCTCACTGAGCAATGTGGTTATCAACCAAACCGCTTTTTATTTGTGCTAAACCAAGCTGACAAAATAGAGCCCTGCCGCCAGTGGGATGAACTGTACCACCAACCATCCCATGAGCAAGCTGCTAACTTAGAATTGAAGCAACATGCCGTGATAACAGCATTTAAGCCGCATCACCCTGTGATGGCGGTTTCTGCAGTCGAAAATTATCAACTCACTGAATTAGCAGAGCAATTAATACAGGCGTTACCGGCGCAAGCCAGTAGCGGGGTAGCTAGGCAACTGAGCAGTACTTACCGAACGCAATTCGTAGAAACTTCAGCACGTAACGATTTTGGGCAATGTGTCAGTGATATCGTCGATACCATAATCGATATTATTCCATTACCCACATTGATAAAACATACGATCAGCACTGTCAAAAACAGCATCGTCTCCGTCGCTAAATCCCTGTGGAGCCTGTTCTTTTAGCTTATTAAATTAACGCAACATTGATGACATCTAGCGCCAGTCCTTAACGGGATTGGCGCTTTTTTATTTCTTTTTATTGGAGTATCAACTTATGAGCAACACAATTGAATCTACTATCACAATGGAATTAGTCCCTGATGAACAACGCCTTGATTTTTGGTTCAACCATTTTGGTGCAGTAAAAGGTTGGGACACCTTTGAAGTAGTGATCTTCACCACGATGGGTCAATTCTGCGACGAGTATCATGGCGGTTACTGGGAGTACGGGATGTTAAGTAATGGCGGTGCCTTTATCTTCCCCGATATCAACGCAGACACCTTAACCTTATTCAACATGCACAACGGCAATGAAGCCACCGTGAGCCAAGAGGCGGCAGGCATTGCTGTGTGTCTGATCTTGTACAGCATCTGGTCATTCCAAACAGAAAGCGAAGTCATGTGCGACCGCTTTTATCAGTTGCGTGACTACGCTTCACAACATCCCGAATCCACTGCCATTTTCCACTTAATTGATTAATCAGGAATCTATCATGAGTTTATTAGCTTCGCGTTTTGGCTCTGCCAACAGTATTCGCCGTGACCGTCCACTGACCATTGAAGAATTATTCCGTACTGTACCGAGCGTATTTTCTGAAGAAAAACACGATTCACGCAGTGAACGCTATACTTATATTCCTACCATCAGCTTGTTAGACAGCCTGCAAAAAGAAGGCTTTTATCCATTCTTTGCTTGCCAAACTCGTGTACGCGATGCGAGCCGTCGAGAACACACCAAGCACATGTTGCGGTTACGTCGCCATGACCAAATTACAGGCGTACAAGTCCCTGAAATTATTTTGCTCAATAGCCATGATGGTTCAAGCAGCTATCAGATGTTGCCGGGACTCTTTAGAGCCGTGTGTTCCAATGGTTTGGTATGTGGTGATGTATTAGGGGAAGTGCGTGTCCCCCATAAAGGGGATGTGGTGGGGAAAGTGATTGAAGGGGCATATGAGGTACTCGATACGTTTGAGCAAGTGGCTGAAAAACGCGAAAGTATGCAGTCGTTATTGTTACCCCTACCAGCCCAGCAAGCCTTTGCTGAAGCGGCTTTGACCTACCGCTTTGGTGAAGAGTTCCAGCCCGTCACGCGAGAGCAAATTCTACAGCCTCGACGCTTTGAAGATAAGAAAGAAGACCTTTGGACGGTGTACCAACGTCTACAAGAAAACCTGATTAAAGGAGGATTATCTGGCCGCACTGCAAAAGGTAAACGTGCCCGAACTCGTTCGGTGAATGGGATTGATGGCGATATCAAACTCAATAAAGCCTTGTGGGTGATGGCGGATACCTTATTTAACCAACTCGCTCCTCGCCAGCCCAACTAATTTTCCCGCCCTGACAGGTTGTGTCGTTATGCCTTACTTTCTTATCGTTCAAATAAAAAGCATAACGTTATTTATCAATGAATTACTTATAGTGATTTTTCATTAAAATGCCTAATGAGAATTTTTCCCAACAGACATAACCTGTCAATTCCCTAAGTTAAACTCCCTCACTTCTTAATTTCCTAACGTCTGTTATTGAGAGCAATACGTTATGTTTCAGATCAACCGAAAATATGACCGCATGGCTGTGCGACTCTCTGCGCTGATTGCCCGCTTAATGGCAGGAGAAAGCCTTGTGCTCTCATGTTTAGCCCAAGAGTTCAATGTTTCTGAACGCACGTTACAACGGGATTTACGTGAACGCTTGGCTTATCTGGGTGTAGAAGGTCGGCAAGGTTGTTATCGTTTACCCATCAATACGCTAAAAGCTTATCGAGACAAAGATATTCTGACCTTTGTGAAACAGATTGGAATGACTCGGTTGTTTCCGGGGCTAGACAGCCGCTTGCTCGGGTTACTTTTAACCCAGCAGCCTCATGCCCCCTGTTTGATCTGGCATCACGCCCATAAGATTTCGGCTTTGCATGCCGACCATTTCTATCAATTGGTGTATGCCATTACTAGTAAGCAATCTATTAGCTTACTCACGCCTGAGCGTCGTTTTAATCCACTACAACCTTATCAACTGATTTACCGCGAAGGCCAGTGGTATTTATTGGCGGAATACCACCAGCAAGTGCATGTTTTGCTGTTAGAGGATATCCAACAAGTTCAGCCGCTAAATACCCCCTTCACACCGAAACACGCTGTGATGCAATTATCACAACAAAACAGTTTTATCGCAGCATTACCGCATTTTAGATTGATATCACAAGTACTTACCGCTCTTCCATCACACAAAGAAAGGAGCCGACCATGACGCTATTACCCCCACCAGCATCGCATCCCACACATTGCCCTCACTGTTCTTCTGAGCAAGACATCATTCCATGGGGCTCGGGCTGGATGTGCCGCGATTGCGGTCACGAATGGATCATACCTATTCAAAATCACCCTCACACCGTGAATTCATCATCACATAAGGAAGCTTAAAAATATGAACACCGTTCCACACTTACAACTAGGTTTAGAGAGAATAGCTATCGTTATCAGTATTTTGTTATGCCTTTGGATCACTGGCGTATTGTTAACACACTTCCAGCTTATCGCTCTCATCATGAACCCGTATGGGATCACATTGATGTACTTCGTTTTATATCTCTTGGCGTTGGTTATTCCACAACTCTTGGCGCAATTAGGCTTGTGGGTTTTAAGTGCCTTTAAGGGGATTGATTATAAAATCCATTTCAACCCCAAATTAGTTGCCATTATCTCGTCCATCATTATCGGATTAGCCCTCTCTAGCCTACTGATTATCATGTCATCCGGTTGGCTATACGGTTTTACTGAAGGAATCGCCACCACGATATTGCTGGTTGATTTACTTATCGCCACTGGTATTGCCTTTTATCTTCATCGACGAATTCGTCACTGGGTTTCAGTGCGACTAAACCGTCTGCCATAACATTAAACATGATCAGCAATTTTTGTTGTGGATACCTTATTCACCATTCACCAGATAACTACCGAATACGCCATATCAGGGAAAACCAAGCACCCATTAGACGGTGTTCATCAAGCGTCAATCTGACGTTTCTATTTATGTTGATAGGAATTTATAATGAAAAGATATGTAGTTGTAACTGTATTGGCCTCACTGTGGTTGATGACATCACCCGCCTCTGCCACCAGCCAGCCACCTAAAAATACCATTTGGGAATATAAAGGCGATGGCGGTAAAACCTTATGGCAAGTGTGTGGGAGCCAAAATAGTAGCTGTAGGATTGTAGGCTCAACCAAGCATTATGTTGCTGTACTGAATCATAAATCCGCGTCAGGTTGTGCATTTGGTGATTTTTATATCGTGGCAAGAACTGACGGAAACTGGCAACAACGCGATACGGGCACTTGTAGCCCTAACGCCTATGTCCAAAAAGGGACGATTAATAATGGTCAGTACTCTTCGGTCGATATTGGTGTTGGCGGGACGATTGTAGCCCGTTACCCCATTGGATATTGGAGTATGCAAAAAGAGTTCTCAGGTAAGAACCGACCGCGCTGGAAAGAAAAAGACCGTACTAAAGGTGGATTGCAAACCAACCAACAATAAATGACATTCTCGCTACCGTTACTTGCGGTAGCGAAGACGATACAAGATAACAAAAGGTAACGTAATGAATAAGATAAAAAGCCTATTTGCGATGAGTTTATTGGCAGTCAGTACATTTAGCTTGGCTGAAGAACAACAGCGACAGCGTTATGCAAGCATCACACATACCAGCTCAAACTTTATTAACCAAGGCTACTGTGGTTATTCATTTACCCTCGATAATGGAGGTAACCATATGGTTCTAGACCACGCCGAATTTGGCGCACTTGAACTCACGCTGCGAATGAAAGATGGAAAAGGTAAAGTATTAGGGGATACGATACTGGAAGTTGAACCTTTCGGCGATTCTAGCGCAACGCGTGCCACCTTTGCAGGATTGGAAATTCCGTGTGAGGATGTTGCTGAGTTTGAAGTGGTTAAAGCGGTGGAAGATCAGAATGGACGTAAGGTTGAGTTACCACTATCGATCTTTGAGGCCAATAATCCAGAGTTGGCGAAGATGTCGGTGACTGAGGAAAAATAATAGTTTTTTTTGCTATCTATCAAAGTAACGAGTGGCAGATTGAATGATCTGCCATTTTTGTGTTTTTGATTTGTCGGCTTTAAGCGAGGTGCGAATATTAACTCTCAGTTCGCGGTAACACATTATTAGAACGTAATCTCAGATATTTGTTCATCATCAAACGGTTTTATTGGTTTTGCATTTATATCGATAGCAGCAAAATAATCGTCCTCATGAAGTGTTTCGTATTTCATAAAATACAAATTAGCTCCGTTGCTCATAATAGTATCTCTGTGTTTTTCAAGCCATTTAAGCCTATCCGTGGTGAAAATAACTGACTTGCAGATAAACATACGACTCATAACAGACGGTATGTAATCTTTTTTATCAAATGATTTAAAAGGATCACCTATTGAAAGAATAGATATATTATCCGTAGCACCTTTTTCCCGATTTTTTTCTGCTGAGTATGAAATTCCGCTCGGCAAAAAAATTCCAGTTTCAACTCCTTGTTTAATAGAGTGCAAGGCCATTTTCTTATCAAAAAAAGATCCGCCAAACAATATACTAAGGCGGTTTATTTTACAGTGTTCTATTAATTTTAGAATAACCTTTCTTTCTTGCTCATTAGGGTTGGTACTTGAAATCAAAGAAATATCGAACTCTCTAATTACTTTACCGAAAAACCAGAGGTCTTTTTCTGTGTATCGAATCAACCCTGGCGGGTAAGATTTTTCATTTTTCCTTATTACATTTACACCTAAATTTTCAAGGTCTGCAAGTTTGTTAGATGTAATGGATGACTCTCTCCCTGCATTTTTTGAAGATTCTGGTTCAAAGACCAAGATATTACTTTTCGTTTCTGCAAGGTAATGAATAATTAGCTTTTTAACTTTTTTCCAATCCAATCCACCATGCCCACAGCCAAGAGCTGGCAATGTTATCGTCAAACCTTCTTTATTCTTTAAGTAGTCAGAAAGCCAGATGAGGCCATTTTCAATGTATTCGTACTCAGAAGGATTTCGCCAATGATCCTTAGTTGGAAAATTTATAATTTCTATTCCTTTTGAAAACATATCTCCTTGTTTCCATACACTAGGTTTTCCGGGAGCTATTTCATTACGCTTGCATTGACGAACATATTCTTTGAACATCTCAGGATATTTATTCTTGAAGGCTAGTGCGACACCCGCCCCCATGATGCCCACACAATTAACCGTGTTCACTCGAATATCGGCATCAAAATCAAAGAAGTTGCCTTTAACAAACTCTAACATATGTTATTACTCCCAATCACCTGAAGTGTTCTCGATTTCAAATCCTCTATTGATTGAACGTGGTTTATTACCCATATCGGATTAATTGCACTCATGTCTGCTTTTGCTAGAGCAATAAGCATTTTCAGATCATTTTCATTTCTAATTATATCAATTAATTGCGTCTCATCACGGCCCTTGGCAACTATATCACCAATCAAATCGTCATAAGTGACTAATGTTACTATCTTCCTTATGGATTCTTCATTTAGCCCGCCAATATCTTCAGTAAGGATTCGCTCTAACATAGGCAAGGATTTCACAGCATGGTCATTGTCAGCTTTGGTCATTCCATTTTGTCCCCAGCGAGACTTTGGCCCTTTCCCTATGTCGTGAAGATATGCGGACAAGAGTACAATGTCTTTATCCTCATCAGATAGTTCATTATATTCATAAAATTGAGTGAGAGTAGCTGCAACTTTTCTACTATGCGTACCAACATCATCAGTATGTGGCCCATAGCTGGCCCTTAATCCATCTATATCATCAAGCTCTGTTATGGATGAAAAGTTATCTTCTATTGCATCTAGTGCGGCACGAATACTTCCATACTTCCTAGTACCATTAACACTTTCAGATATATTTGAAATTGTTGATTCCATTTTGCCTTTTAAAAATCTTGGCCCAGTTACAATTGACTCTCTACCACCATCGTAAAAATTTATATAATAATGATCCTCATCAAATAGGATTGGTGGCGGTTGTAATCCTTTGGTTTGAAATATTTCCTTTACTTTATCTTTAAACCACTCATTCCAAACAACTATGTAAGCCACCTCTGAAATCTGAATACTTCCTGGAACAAGTAACTCGGCCATCTTCTGATGACGATACTCATCTGACGGGCACGCCCATTTTTTGCTATCAATAGCATCCCAGTTTAAAGAGTTAAGCATGTTTGATGATGCCGAATTATAGAAGTTTGGCGGGACATCTGTGTTTGCTGAAGCATCTGAAAATACAACACCAGCTTTTTTCTCAATAATTGAGATGGGAATTGCAAAATATATAAGCAGAGGCTGATCTACATTTTTTTTATTAATCACTCCAAGTTGCATGGAGTTTTTTTTCGAGAAGTAAAAAGGGACATAATCGTGAACATATTTCCCATCAGAACACGGTACCAGCATAGTGCTTCTTCTTCCTTGTATCCCACGCTCGGCAATATTATGATGAGATATTCCCTGTTCATTTTTTAGGTTTGTACACAACAATCCTTTTTCAATTATTGATTCAAGGTTGTCAATTAAAGTAAAATGATATGCATATCTTCCTTTTAAGTTCACTGGAAATGTCATAAGTCAATCCTTAATTTATTCATAATAACTCACAGTTCTGCAAGTTAATGCAATAGCCTCTAACACAGGAAAGCGAAAATATTGTTATAACCCAAATAGTTGCCCATAACAAGTATACTTGCTGCTGGCATTTGGTTGTTCCTCTGTCAAAAGCGAGCGTCCACTTCTGGCGCAAAACAGACCATCATATCTTATTGCTTACTAGCAAATCCCCCATGTTAGAATAGCAATCTACTTTTTTAGCCCACATCACAAAAAAAGCAAAATAAACTTTAGGCCCAACAATAGGCCCAAATTAAAAGTTGAATTGAACATTAGCACTATAAAATCATTTAGTTACGCGACGATTTCAGACTCCGCCAGCCCACCAAATTTGGTGGGTCAGTGATAAGACAACAGGTTTAAAAACAGGAAGTTAGCAAAATCAGTTGGACTACGCACTGACTCAAATAGGACTACAAATGATACGCAAATCGTACGCGGATTATTAAGTTCACTAAAAGCCCACTTAAGTGGGCTT
>NZ_JAMPQC010000024.1:0-142147 GCF_028482225.1 Providencia sp. PROV130
TCAAAGTAGTGAGTAACAACTCACTTCTATTTGGGCTGCAAAGAGGGATGGGGAGTTAAGAGGGGGAGAATTAAATCAAGGAGCTACACCCTTAGCATTCAGGGGAGGAATGCGATTGAGGGATGCAAAGTAGTGAGTAACAACTCTGATTTCATATTTGTAATGGAAATTAAATCATCACCATAACTTGGCCGGTGGTATAGAAGTTAACCTGATAGGCCAATCAAATAACGGTATCTTAGATATAATTTATCGAAAAATTTAAATAGTTTATGGTAAATAAAAATAGCAGTCACTAATACAATATATTGAAAATAAAAAGATTAATGTTTGTATATAATCATTAGGAATAAGCTATAAATTACAGTGCTTGAAATTATTTCATTTAACCTTGAAACGCTCGACAAGACGAATAACATTGGTTAGATTATTTAGCATTCTAGAAGTCTAAACGTATATATGTGTAAAAGGGGATGAATGATGCCAATTCGTTTACCAGACGAGTTACCTGCTGTTAATTTCTTGCGTGAAGAAAATGTTTTTGTCATGACAACGACAAGAGCGAGTCTTCAGGAGATCCGTCCCTTGAAAGTGCTGATTCTGAACTTGATGCCTAAAAAAATAGAAACGGAGAATCAGTTTCTTAGGCTTTTATCAAACACGCCTTTGCAAGTTGATATCCAATTATTGCGTATCGATCAGAGAGAGTCTAAAAACACCCCTACTGAGCATTTGAATAATTTTTATTGTGATTTTGAAGATATTAAAGATCAAAACTTTGATGGGTTGATTGTAACTGGTGCACCGCTTGGGCTAGTTGAATTTACTGATGTGTGCTATTGGGAGCAGATTGAAAAAGTTATCGAATGGGCAAAAAAGCATGTTACTTCAACGCTTTTCGTGTGTTGGGCTGTACAAGCTGCTTTAAAGGTATTGTATGACTTACCAAAATGGACCAGAGAAGAAAAATTATCAGGGATTTATCAGCATGATACGTTAGAACCGTACGCTTTATTGACTAGAGGGTTCGATGGATCATTTTATGCACCTCACTCTCGTTACGCCGATTTTCCTGAAGATCTTATCCGACAGCATACTGATCTAGAGATCTTAGCAAGTTCACAGGAGGCAGGCGCTTATTTATTTGGGTCAAAAGATAAACGCTTAGCATTTGTGACTGGCCATCCTGAATATGATGGTGACACTCTGGCACAAGAATATTGGCGTGACCTAGAGGCTGGAATTTCGCCTGAGATCCCATGTAATTATTTCAAAAATGATGATCCCAACGGCCCTCCGATCGTGAGTTGGCGTAGTCATGGGCACTTGTTGTTCTCAAATTGGCTGAATTATTATGTGTATCAGATCACACCGTTTGATCTTACGAATATGGAACCAACATTAGATTAAAAAAAGAAATATAAATTTAAGAATTACAATTAAATAAGAATTTAAACTGGTTATACCAGTTTAAATCAAGCTTATATAGTAAAAAGTGGAACCATAGTTAGTCTGAAAGCAGCTATTTTTAGCTGCTTTTTTTTGTTTCCAAAGAAAAATTTTAAAAATACAGTTTTCTATAATTAGTTGATTTAACGACTATTTAACATTTAAATATAGTTAAAGGAATAGATAGTCAATTTGTAATTTTGTTAAAAATTCATTTTTATCAATATGATATGATTGTTTTTAAATATAATGGAAATCGTTTTTGATTTATTTATATTTTGATCTTATGCTTAATTCATAGTCAACGATGAATGAGGGTTTGGTCGATGGAGCAGCAATTATCTATATCGGAATTAACATTCACAAAGAATATTAAACAGCTTGATAATCAAGTATTACATACTGATTCCATTGCATTTCTTTCTAGGCTGGTTGAAGAGTTTCTTCCTCATAGAGAAAAACTATTAAAAGATAGAGTGCTCAGACAGCAAAAGATAGACGCAGGTTCTTTGCCTAATTTTATTTCGGAATTTAATTCCATAAAAAAATCAGACTGGAAAATACAAGGTATTCCTAAAGATTTACAAGATCGCCGTGTCGAAATTACGGGGCCGGTTGAACGTAAAATGGTTATTAATGCTTTGAATGCTAATGTAAAAGTATTTATGGCAGATTTTGAAGATTCCCTCTCACCTTCATGGGAAAAATTGATCGATGGACAAATCAATTTAAGGGATGCAGTTCGCGGTGATATTTCTTATACCAATGAAAATGGAAAGGTCTACCAATTAAAATCAGCTCCTGCAGTTTTGATTGCACGTGTTCGTGGTCTTCATTTAGATGAAAAACACGTTTTATTAGGCGACAAACCGATTCCTGGTGGACTATTTGATTTCGCTATTTACTTTTTTAATAACTACCAAGCGTTATTAGAAAAAGGAAGTGGTCCTTATTTTTACATCCCAAAACTTGAGTCTTGGGAGGAAGCTAAATGGTGGAGCGATGTCTTTAGTATGGCAGAGGATCTGGTGGGCATACCTCGGGGAACGATTAAAGCAACCGTACTGATTGAGACATTACCCGCAGTATTCCAAATGGATGAAATCTTGTATCACATGCGTCACCACATCGTGGGGCTAAATTGTGGGCGCTGGGACTACATATTTAGTTATATCAAAACACTGAAAGAGCATGCAGACCGAGTATTGCCTGACCGCCAAGTTGTCACAATGACACAATCATTTTTAAGTGCTTATTCACGCTTATTAATTAAAACATGCCACCGGCGTGGCGCATTTGCGATGGGGGGAATGTCTGCTTTTATACCGAGCAAAGATCCTCAAGAAAATGAAACTATTTTAGCGAAAGTAAAAGCAGACAAAGAATTAGAAGCGAAGAATGGGCACGATGGTTCTTGGGTTGCGCACCCAGGTTTAGCAGATACCGTTATGAACGTGTTTGATCAAGCACTTGCTGGGCACCAAAACCAGCTACATGTATCTCGTGATTTAGATGAAGAAATTACTGCTAATCAGCTGTTAGAGCCTTGTGAGGGCGAGCGAACCGAAGTAGGGATGCGGGCTAACATTCGTGTTGCTGTGCAATATATTGAATCATGGATTTCAGGGAATGGCTGTGTACCTATCTATGGTTTGATGGAAGATGCTGCGACAGCAGAAATTTCACGTACTTCAATTTGGCAATGGATCCGCCACGGTAAAACATTGTCCACCGGTGAAAAAGTCACTAAGGCATTATTTGAAGAAATGCTGGATGAAGAGTTACAGGTTATCCAAAAAGAACTTGGTGATAAGCGTTTTCAAAGCGGCCGCTTTCGTGAGGCTGCGGAATTAATGAGGCGCATTACAACGCAGGATGAACTTATAGAATTCCTAACTATCCCTGGATACCAATTATTAGATTAAGCATAGTAAATAGAAAATTCGATAAACCCTACATATTCTTATAAAGGAATTGGATCATGACAACATCGCGCTTAGAACAAATTGCCCAATTAGAAAGTGAATGGAAAAAACCACGTTGGAAAGGTATTACTCGCCCATATACTGCGGAAGAAGTAGTGAAATTACGTGGTTCTGTGAATATCGAACACTCTTTAGCACGCAAAGGTGCAGAACGCTTTTGGGAGCAATTACATGGCGGTTCAAAGAAAGGTTATGTAAATGCACTGGGAGCTTTAACGGGTGGGCAAGCGCTACAACAAGCGAAAGCAGGTATTGAAGCTATTTATTTATCAGGTTGGCAGGTAGCCGCGGATGCAAATACTTCATCAAGTATGTATCCAGACCAATCACTTTACCCTGTTGATTCAGTGCCATCGGTAGTTAAGAAAATTAATAATACTTTCCGTCGTGCAGACCAAATTCAGTGGGCGAATGGTATTGGCCCTGACAACAAAGAGTATATTGATTATTTTTTACCTATTATCGCGGATGCGGAAGCTGGGTTTGGTGGGGTATTAAATGCCTTCGAACTCATGAAAAATATGATAGAGGCAGGGGCTGCGGCTGTCCATTTTGAAGATCAATTAGCCGCGGTTAAGAAGTGTGGTCATATGGGTGGGAAAGTCCTTGTACCTACTCAAGAAGCTATTCAGAAGCTGGTTGCTGCTCGTTTAGCGGCGGATGTTTCAGGTGTACCAACTATTTTGGTTGCTAGAACGGATGCCGATGCAGCAGATCTCCTAACATCTGACTGCGATGCTTATGATGCGGCTTTTGTTACTGGAGAACGCACCTCTGAAGGTTTTTTCCGTACCAAAGCAGGAATTGAGCAAGCGATTAGCCGCGGGCTAGCTTATGCACCATATGCAGATCTTGTTTGGTGTGAAACGTCAAAACCTGACCTTGAAGCAGCAAGGCAGTTCGCTGAGGCTATTCATGCTAAATTTCCTGGTAAATTGTTAGCTTACAACTGCTCTCCATCATTTAATTGGAAAAAGAATTTAGATGACAGCACGATCGCGCGTTTCCAGGATGAACTTTCAGCAATGGGCTATCGCTTCCAATTCATTACGCTGGCAGGTATTCACAGTATGTGGTTCAACATGTTTGATTTAGCCCACTCCTATGCACAAGGTGAAGGCATGAAGCATTATGTTGAAAAAGTTCAAGAATGCGAATTTGCTGCAATTAATAAGGGTTATACCTTCTCTTCGCATCAGCAAGAGGTGGGAACAGGTTATTTTGATAAAGTGACAACCGTTATTCAAGGTGGTACTTCATCAGTGACGGCTTTAACTGGGTCGACTGAAGAAGAGCAATTCTAGTCAGATTATTTTCCTTTTGATCGGTGTTTCTGGTGTCTTTGTTGGTTAGCTATATCTGTTAATTTTTCAGGCACGTTTAGTGCCTGTTTTTTATTCAAAATGAGTCTGTATTCTAATAGGGGTGGTTATGATATTGACGACAGAACAGATAATAGCTCAGACTATTTTACAGGGGTTTGATGCTCAATATGGTCGTTTCCTTGAAATAACCTCAGGTGCACAAGAAAGGTTTGAACAGGCAGATTGGCATGCAATTCAGCATGCAATGAAAAGGCGAATTCAACTGTATGACCACCATGTTGGGTTAGTTGTCGCTCAGCTACAGTTTATGGGGTTAGTTCAATCTTTAACGCCAGATAAACTGGCACAGATAAAAAATGTTTATAAAACCTTATTACCGGATTACCCAAGGTTTGAAATTGCGGAAAGCTTTTTTAATTCAGTTTACTGCCGGCTATTTCAGCATCGGGAGCTGACACAAGATAACCTATTTATTTTTACGTCTCAGCCTGCGAGACGCTTTTCTATTGCTCCTAGGCCTCTAGCTCGAGAATACGTTGTTAATAATAATTTAGGTGAGTTATTGTTTGCAATATTAAGTGGATTGCCACTAAGGCTAAAATGGCGGGATTTGAATTTAGATATTCATTGTATTATCAATGTATTAAAAACAAAATTTCCCAATATTGAAAGCCAGAAAGTCAGCTTTCATATCGCAAATGAGCTATTTTATCGTAATAAGGCCGCTTGGCTGATTGGTAAAATTTATATTAATGATGAGGTTTATCCATTCTTACTTCCTATTCATCATGATGATTTCCAGAACATTTATATCGATACGTGTTTAACCGAGTTTGATGAAGTCAGTATTGTGTTTGGTTTCGCTCGTTCCTATTTTATGGTGTATGCCCCTTTTCCTGCAGCACTGGTTTTTTGGTTGAGGGAGATCTTACCCAGTAAATCAATTGCTGAATTATATATGGCAATTGGCTGTCAAAAGCATGGAAAAACAGAGTACTACAGAGAATACCTCGCCTATATTAATTTTTCACGAGAGCAATTTACGGTTGCACCAGGTGTGAAAGGAATGGTGATGCTGGTCTTTACATCGCCTTCTTTCGATCGGGTTTTTAAAATTATTAAGGACCAATTTGCACCACAAAAACAGGTAACACGAGAGCGGGTTTTAGAATGCTATCGTTTGGTTAAAGAGCACGATAGAGTTGGTCGTATGGCTGACACCCAAGAGTTTGAAAATTTTGTGATTAGTAAATCCTCTATCAGCGATGAACTAATGACGGAGTTATTGAAAGAGACTCCATCTCAAATTGAAGATTTAGGTGATAACATATTGATTCGTCATCTGTATATGGAAAGAAAGATGATCCCATTGAATATCTATATGGATAATGCCTCTGATACACAATTGCATAATGCATTAAATGAATATGGCTGGGCGATTAAGCAATTAGCGGCTGCAAATATTTTTCCTGGAGATATGTTATTTAAAAACTTTGGGGTAACACGTCATGGCCGTGTTGTTTTCTATGATTATGATGAAATCTGTTATATGACTGAAGTGAATTTTCGTAAAATTCCTGAGCCATTATACCCTGAGCAAGAGTTGTCTAGTGAGCCATGGTATAGCATTGGTGAGCAAGATGTTTTTCCTGAAGAGTTTGCCTCTTTTATTTGTCAAAATGAGAAAATTCGTCATTACTTGCAACAATATCATGCAGATTTATTTTCAGCAGATTATTGGCAAAAGTTACAAAATAGGATTTTAGCGGGGCATGTAGAAGATGTTTATGCCTACCGAGAAGAATTACGTTTTTGTCATAACTTCAATGAGGTTGTATCATTATAATAGTATTCATTAAAGGCAGCTAAAAACGACCCAGCAAGGGACTGAGTCGTTTTTCGAGGCGTTATTTTTTTACGCCTTGTACAGCCTCTTGTGCAAGTTGGGTGATTTTTTCGTAATTACCTGAATTCAAAGCTTCTTCAGGAACTAACCAAGAGCCGCCAATGCACAGAACACTATCTAGTTCTAAATAGCTAAGGTAATTAGCGAGTGATATTCCACCCGTTGGGCAAAATTTGACTTGTGAGAAAGGGCCGGCAATAGCTTTTAGCGCCTTAACGCCACCGTTGGCTTCCGCTGGGAAAAATTTAAATTCTTTCAAACCATACTGCATGCCAAGCATAAGTTCAGAAACAGTTGAAATGCCAGGGATTAAAGGAATATTTCCTTTGGTAGCGGCATTGAGTAATTCATCCGTCAAGCCGGGGCTAATTGCGAATTGTGCTCCAGCTTCAGTGACTTCAGAGAGTTGTTTTGCATTAATAACAGTACCCGCGCCAATAATCGCTTCTGGTACTTCTTTGGCAATGAGGCGAATAGCATCAATAGCACATTCGGTACGTAAAGTGACTTCTAAAACTTTAATGCCACCTTTGACTAGTGCTTTTGCAAGAGGAACCGCTTGTTCTAATTTTTTGATAACAATAACAGGGACAACAGGGCCTTGTTTTAATACGCTTTCAGCGGTCATTTTCCAATTATTCATTTTCTATTCCTATTCAATGAAAATAGATTAAAAATCAATGCTACAAGCGCCTTCTTCGGCACCTGATAAGTGTTTTCTTAATGCACCGAAAAGCTCTCTTCCACAGCCACTACGTTCAGCAGTTAAATCAGCTTCAAAGGGTTGGCGTTTATTGAGTTCTTCTTCATCAACCAGTAATTGTAATTCTCCAGTCAATGCATTTACCCTAATGATATCGCCATTTTTTACTTTTGCTAACAGTCCGCCATTATAAGCTTCAGGTGTGACATGAATTGCGGATGGTACTTTGCCGGATGCACCGGATAAGCGGCCATCAGTGACTAGCGCGACCTTGTAGCCTTTATCCATAAGGACACCAAGAGGTGGCATTAGCTTATGAAGCTCAGGCATACCATTCGCAGATGGGCCTTGGAAGCGGACAACGATGATACAATCTTTATTGAGTTCGCCAGCTTCAAAGTGTGCTGCGATCTCATTTTGGTTGCTAAATACGACTGCTGGAGCTTCAATGATTTGATTTTCTTCAGGAACTGCTGATGTTTTCATCACGGCGCGTCCTAAATTCCCTGAGAGTAATTTTGTACCGCCATGAGGTGAGAAAGGGCGGTCTATTTCAGCAATAACTTCAGGATTGAATGAGGTTTTAGGGCCTTCTCTCCATTCTAATTGACCATTATTTAGCCATGGTTCCATAGTATAACGTGCTAGTCCAAACCCTGAGACGGTGTGGACATCATTATGCAATAAACCTTTTTGCAATAGCTGGTGGATAAGCAAAGCGACGCCACCTGCGGCTTGGAATTGGTTGATATCCGCTTGGCCATTAGGATAGATACGGCAAATAAGTGGAACAATGGCAGAAATATCGGAGAAATCATCCCAATTGATAATGATCCCAGCCGCTCTAGCTATAGCCACAAGATGCATAGTTAAGTTAGTTGAGCCGCCCGTTGCAAGTAATGCGACGATGCCGTTGACAATCACTTTTTCGTTAACCAGTTGACCGATAGGTAAGTACTGACCTGATTGTTCAGTTAAACGCGTAATTTGTCGTGCGGCAGCTTCTGTTAATGCATCTCGTAGTGGAGAATCAGGTGGTACAAATGATGCGCCGGGTAGATGTAATCCCATCACTTCCATCATCATTTGATTTGAGTTGGCAGTACCATAAAAAGTACAAGTGCCGATACCATGATAAGACGCAGCTTCCGCTTCTAATAAGGCGAGTTTATCAACTTTGCCTTCAGCATACAGCTGGCGAATGCGAACCTTTTCTTTATTTGGTAAACCCGTTGCCATTGGGCCTGCTGGGACAAATATCGCAGGAAGGTGGCCAAATGAAAGTGCGCCAAGCATTAAACCTGGAACAATTTTGTCGCAAATACCTAAATAGAGCGCACCATCAAACATATTATGGGATAAGCCAATGGCAGTTGACATTGCAATGACATCTCGACTTAGCATCGATAGCTCCATCCCATCTTGACCTTGTGTTACACCATCGCACATTGCGGGAACACCTGCAGCGACTTGGCCAATTGAGCCTGTTTCTAATAATGCTTTTTTGAGTTGTTCTGGGTACTTGTCATAGGGACGATGCGCTGAAAGCATATCATTGTAGGAATTGATGATAGCAATATCAGAGCGAGTCATACTTTTAAGAATTTGTTTTTCTTCGTTTTGGCATGCTGCAAAGCCATGGGCAAGGTTACCACAAGCGAGTGATGCTCGATGGACGGTCATACTACGAGCTTGTTCTATTTTTTTGAGATAAGCAGCTCGAGTTCTCACTGAACGAGAGATGATACGTTGAGTGATGCGATCAAGTTCTTTATTGATCACCGAAGGATTTGTCTCTTTAGAGGTGGTCACGCTCATGATAATTGCTCCATAGTGCAGTAAAAAGATGAATCAAACTGCAAGTCAATTTGGGTTATGCCTATCGTTATTTACTCGAGTACTATAGCACTAATGTTACCGGTAACATTGTTAAATGAAAGCGAAGGCGTTGCAATATAGAAAATGAATATTCGAAGCTATCTGTGATCTGAATCAAATTTATAATATGGTATGGACAGGGTAGGAAATAGACAAATAAGCATGCTATAGTGGCTTGTTTGGTGATTTTATCATCAAAATTCAATTAGATAATTGTCGAAGATTAGGTTGTATTAATGAGAAGAACGGTGGAATGTTAAGGTTAGCTATAGCTGCATTTATATTGTTATTAGCAAATTTTGTTAGGGCTGAGGTTGTTTTAGCTTCGGGGTCATATAACATTTTAACTGAGGTTTTTAATGGGCAAGCGGCAATCCAATTACACAATGCCTCACAAGCAGAAAAAATTGATGCATTGACACAATACTTTTTAACCACACCTTACAATAAACAAACATTGAATATGAGCCCACTTTTAGCCGAAGAATTAGTGATTAATTTGAAAGAGATGGACTGTATGACATTCATAGAGTACACCGAAGCGTTTAAGCGTTCAAAAAATTACGAACAGTTTGTATTAAACTTAACCAATATTCGGTATATCAACCAAAATATTACCTTTAAGCATCGTCGGCATTTTTTTTCTGATTGGGCGCAAGAACCTGAAGCTATTGTGGTAGATATTACTAACGAACTAAGTTCACATGCCATTAAAGTCAATAAACAACTTAATTTAAAATATCATGATCAGCGATATATATCGGGTTTACCTATAAAGGATAGAGTAATAAACTATATTCCAGTTAAATATATAGATGATGATTTAGTGTCAAGATTAAGAACGGGGGATTACATTGGTATTTATTCAGAAAATCATGGGTTAGATGTGAGCCATGTAGGGGTTGTAATACGTAAAGAGAATAAAACAATATTTAGAAATGCTTCTTCACTGCGTAGAAGTTTTCAGGTTATTGATATCGAACTGAATAGTTATTTAAAAGGGAAGGCAGGGATTGTTGTTTTTAGGCCTAAATCAGATTATTAATCTGGTTATTATGGGAATTATAATAATAAAATAAATTATTAGCCTGTTTTTTTGATTTAAAAAATGAGCAAATCCAATATTTATGTCTGTATAAAATTAACACATAAAATGAAAAATAATTAATAATAAAAAACATACAATTATTTTGATTGGTTACTAATTATTGCTAGTAACATTTAAAATGTAAAAGTATATTAAATTATCGATTTGATCAAAAAAAATATAGAGTGATGATTTTTTTATAAAAATAAAAAAACTATTGTAAAGCAATAGATTGCTTTATGCATATTATGCAGGTCTTTTTTTTTGTATATAAAAATGATGTTTGCCTATCAATCTTGTGACATTTGATTGCTCATAACTATTTTAAATAGTTATGATTAATTTTATAATGAATAAGACTAGCTAAATTATTTTTCTTATTTAAATTTAGGAGATGGTTATGCATATAGCTAAAAAGAAAAATGTTTATGCATTATTAGGTAATCATTTACGTAAGGCTAGAGTAAGTAAGGGATTGTCAGGAAATGAGTTAGGTTCAATTATTCATTTGAGTCAACAGCAGGTATCACGGTATGAATTAGGTGTTAATAAGTTGAGCTTAGATAAACTAATTGAAATTGTCATTTTTTTAGATATTGATATTAATGAAGTTACTAAAATAATTGCTAAGCAGGTTGAGTATGAAAAAATGAGCTAGCAGTAAACTAAGTAAGATTATTTTTTTATTTCTCTTTATAAAATTTTATGAATTACCTTATTCTTTATAGAAATCTCCAGTATAAGAAAATAGTTTATAACTTATACGTTACAGAGAACTAAACGATTAATTTTACATAGTAGCTGGAAAATTATTTTTTATGATAAGTACTTAAAATTGAAAATAATTTAAAATCTAGCTTCTAGAAATAAAAATAATCAATTCAATTTATCTTTATTTTAATGGTCGATGAATTTGTTGGTACTCATAATGATAACTTTTCTAGTACTTACTTCTGTTTTTGTGATATCTCCTACTTTTTAATGCAAAAGGAACTTTCTACGGAGTAATGAAACCTTTTTTGTTTCTAATATGAACTGAAAAGGTTTTAACACTATGTATTTTAACATTTATTTTATTGTTTTATCTATATTATTAGGTTTTTGGTGTATGAAAATTGATAGTATTGTTGACCACGGAATGCTTAAATATAGCTTAATTAATAGTAGAGTAAGGTTATGGTTCGATGTTCAAATATATAGGGATATTATTTACCTTTTTACTACTAGGCTGTTCGGCCTCGAACAAGGGTTACTATCTCGATAACCGTTACCCATCAAAAAATAGTAGTCAACGTATTCAATATGTCATTATTCACTACACCGTTTCTGATGATGCGCATTCTATAGTCACATTAACGCAAGGTAAGGTGAGCTCCCATTACCTCATTCCAAGTGTACCTGAAACTAAAAATGGCCGGCCTGTTGTATTACAACTCGTTCCTGAGTCATTAAAATCATGGCATGCAGGTGAAAGTTATTGGCTACAGCATAATGGTTTGAATGATACTTCTATTGGGATTGAAATCGTCAATGCTGGATTACAAAAAGATGTAAAAGGAAAACGATATTGGGCTCCTTATAATGAAGCGCAAATTACTGCACTGATCCCTCTCCTCCAAGATATTATGAAGCGCTATAGCATTCCCCCAGAAAATATTATTGGTCACAGTGATATCGCACCACTGCGCAAGCAAGATCCAGGTAAAGCATTTCCATGGCAACGTCTTGCTCAACATGGTATAGGGGCTTGGCCAGATCCTAAAACCGTGACTAAATTTTTGGCGGGGCGTAATGCTAATGAGCCTGCAAGCGTGTTACACATTCAAAAAGCACTTCATTTTTACGGCTATTCAACAATTCCTCTATCAGGTAAGTTAGATTCACAGACGAAAAAAACATTACGTGCTTTCCAACTGCATTTCCGGCCGAGAGATATTGAAGGACAAGCGGATGCTGAAACAGAGGCTATCGCGTTGGCACTCATTGAAAAGTACCGTGATATGCAAAAATTTAAGTTATTTGAAAAGACCTCGCTGTTGCCTAATGTATCAACAAACCAGCAAGGTGATTAGAGGGCAGTAAAAGCTCTGTAAGGTTAAGCTAAAGTGAAATACAGGTTGCTTTGTATTTCACTTTTCACCGCTAAGCTAGCGGTTTGCACCATATTCATGGCTTATTTCTTTTGCGGCCTTGATTACCATGGCGCCTAATTCAGTAATACGGTCATCCGTGATACGTGATAATGGGCCTGAAATAGAAATAGCTGCAAACGCTTCTTTGTGCTCATCATAAATACAAGCCCCAATACAGCGTAGCCCTAAAGCATGCTCTTCATCATCATAAGAAAAACCTTGTTTTTTAGCTTGTTGTAAATTCTCTTTTAAGGCGGATGGGTTAGTTAATGTATAAGGCGTATAAGCATGTAAACCTTTACGGCTTAAAAGTGGAATCAGTTTGTCTTCTGTTAAATTAGCAATAAACGCTTTGCCTGCACCCGAAGCGTGTAATGGCAGTTTTCCACCGATCGGTGCTGACATTCTCATTAGCGCATTGCATTGTACTTGGTCAACAATGACGGCATCGTACTCTGTATGGTCTAGGATAGCTAAATTGACGGTTTCCCCAGATTCATCCATTAAGCGACGCAGTATCGGGTGAACGAGGGCTAACAAATTACGACTCTCTAAGAAGCTACTACCAATGATAAAGGCATGAGAAGCAATAACCCATAGGCCTAAATCGCCGGTTTGGCGAACAAATCCATGTTGTTCCAACGTCATTAATAGGCGATGTGTTGTTGAGTTTGGTAAGCCAGCTTGCATCGCAAGGTCAGTGAGGGCGATTCCCCCTGTTGATTCGGAGATATATTCCAACAGTGTTAATCCACGACTTAATGATTGAACTTGTCCTGCTGCAGCTGCGCCACTTGCCGGCCCTTTTGCTTTTTTAAGTTTCTTAGTAATTGGTGCCGTTGCCATTAAGTCTCTCCTGACTGTCATTTAGCTTCTATTATGAACTATTTCACTTGAAAATACTCATCGGATCAGTGAAAAGTGTGCTCTTGTGCAACCTTGAAAAACTCTCATCATAACAGCGAATTTTCACGAGAAAAGTTGTGATAGGATGTTAAAGGTAAAAATTTGACTTATTTCTCAGTGTTCCATTTCAGGAGGGCAGTGCAGTGTCCGCAAAAGTTAATCAATTAGAACAAGAATTAAAAAAACGTATATTGGTATTAGATGGCGCTATGGGAACAATGATCCAACAACATAAGTTGTCGGAAGCCCAGTTTCGCGGAGAGCGATTTGCGGATTGGCCGAGTGATTTAAAGGGAAATAATGATCTATTAGTCTTAACTCAACCAGATATTATTCGAGATATTCATTCTCAATACTTTGAAGCTGGAGCGGATATTGTTGAAACCAATACTTTTAACTCAACATCCATTGCGATGGCTGATTATAAAATGGAATCTCTTTCCGCTGAAATTAATGAAGTTGCTGCACGTCTTGCCCGTGAATGTGCTGACGAGTGGACACGTAAAACGCCAGAGCAACCGCGTTATGTTGCTGGAGTCTTAGGCCCGACAAACCGTACCGCTTCTATTTCTCCGGATGTTAATGATCCCGCTTATCGCAATATCACCTTTGATCAACTCGTTGAAGCTTACCGAGAATCTACCCGATCTTTAGTCAAAGGTGGGGTAGATCTGATCATGATCGAAACCATTTTTGACACATTAAATGCGAAGGCAGCGATCTTTGCGGTAGAAACCGAATTGGAAGCTTTGGGCGTATCTCTACCGATTATGATCTCGGGGACGATCACGGATGCCTCAGGTCGAACGTTATCAGGGCAAACAACAGAAGCATTTTATAATTCATTGCGCCATGCACAGCCGATATCATTTGGCTTGAATTGTGCATTAGGTCCTGATGAGTTACGCCAGTATATTGCTGAATTATCAAGAATTGCTGAATGTTATGTCAGTGCGCACCCCAATGCAGGGCTACCCAATGCGTTTGGTGAGTATGACCTTGATGCGCAAAATATGGCCGAACAAATTCATGAATGGGCAACCGCAGGGTTCTTAAATATTGTTGGTGGATGTTGTGGAACAACGCCATTACATATCAAAAAAATGGCAGATGCAGTAAAAGGCATCACTCCACGCCAATTACCGTCACTGCCTGTTGAATGCCGCTTATCTGGTTTAGAACCGCTAAATATTGGCAAAAAATCATTATTTGTGAACGTTGGGGAAAGAACCAACGTGACAGGCTCAGCAAAATTTAAGCGGCTGATTAAAGAAGAAAATTACCAAGAAGCCTTAGATGTGGCACGTCAGCAAGTTGAAAATGGTGCTCAAATCATCGACATCAATATGGATGAAGGAATGTTGGACTCCCATGCGGCGATGGTACGTTTCTTGAATCTCATTGCTGGCGAGCCAGATATTGCACGTGTACCGATTATGATTGACTCCTCAAAGTGGGAGGTCATCGAGGCGGGGCTTAAGTGCATACAAGGTAAGGGGATCGTCAATTCAATCTCAATGAAAGAGGGAGTTGAGGCATTTATTGAGCACGCTAAACTGTTACGCAAATACGGTGCTGCAGTGGTCGTCATGGCATTTGATGAAGTTGGCCAAGCAGATACACGTGAGCGGAAAATTGAAATTTGTCGTCGTGCTTATCAGATCCTGACCGAAGAGGTCGGCTTCCCTCCTGAAGATATTATTTTTGACCCAAATATTTTTGCCGTAGCCACAGGAATTGAAGAGCATAATAACTATGCAGTTGATTTTATTGAGGTCTGTAAGGATATCAAGGCTCAGTTACCTCATGCGATGATTTCTGGTGGGGTTTCCAACGTCTCTTTTTCATTTAGAGGGAACGACCCTGTACGCGAAGCGATTCATGCTGTTTTCTTGTACTACGCCATTCGTAATGGAATGGATATGGGGATCGTTAATGCGGGGCAGCTCGCTATCTATGATGACTTACCTTCTGAATTAAAAGGCGCTGTTGAAGATGTGATTTTAAATCGTCGTGATGACAGTACGGAACGCTTGCTTGAACTGGCGGAAAAATACCGTGGAGCAGGAGCCGGAGAGCAGCAAGTTCAACAAGCGGAATGGCGTAGTTGGGAAGTTGAAAAGCGCCTTGAATATGCACTAGTGAAAGGGATTACTGAATTTATTATTGAAGATACTGAAGAGACTCGTCAACGTGCTTCTAGCCCAATCGAAGTGATTGAAGGCCCCTTGATGAACGGTATGAATGTGGTTGGAGACTTGTTTGGGGAAGGCAAAATGTTCTTACCTCAAGTGGTGAAATCCGCCCGTGTAATGAAACAAGCAGTAGCCTATTTAGAGCCTTATATTCAAGAGCTTAAACAATCAGGTAGCAGTGCAGGAAAAATCTTACTCGCTACGGTAAAAGGCGATGTCCATGATATTGGTAAAAATATTGTTGGCGTTGTTTTACAGTGTAATAACTATGAAATCATTGATTTAGGCGTGATGGTTCCATGTGAAACTATTCTAAAAACAGCGCGTGAAGAAAACGTCGATATTATTGGGTTATCTGGTTTGATTACACCATCTCTTGATGAAATGGTGCATGTCGCTAAAGAGATGGAAAGACAAGGGTTTACCTTACCATTACTGATTGGTGGGGCGACGACATCAAAAGCACATACTGCCGTGAAAATTGAGCCAAATTACAGTGGGCCAACAACTTACGTGCAAAATGCTTCTCGAACAGTGGGGGTTGTCTCGGCGTTATTGTCAGCAACACAAAAAGCAGATTTTGTTGCGCGTACGCGCCGTGAATATGACACTGTGCGCTTACAGCATGGCCGAAGAAGGCCAAAAACACCCCCAGTGGCACTGGATGTGGCACGTGCGAATGCGGTAAATATTGATTGGCAAAGCTATCAACCACCTGTACCAAAATTTCTGGGTATTCAAAAAGTCACAGCATCTATTTCAACGCTGAGAGACTATATTGATTGGACACCATTTTTTATGACTTGGTCGCTGGCGGGGAAATACCCGCGGATCTTAGAAGATGAAGTGGTTGGTTCTGAAGCGCGTAAACTATTGAAAGATGCTAATAATATGTTAGATAAGCTTGATAAAGAAAGCTTACTAACACCAAAAGGTATTTTTGGTTTATTCCCTGCAAACCGAGTTGGCGATGATGTGGAAATTTATACCGATGAGTCAAGAAGCCATGTACAAGTGATGGGGTTGAATTTACGCCAACAAACCTTAAAAACTGAGTTTCCAAACTATTGTTTATCTGACTTTGTCGCGCCAAAAGATAGTGGTAAAGCCGATTATATTGGGGCTTTCGCAGTGACAGGGGGCTTAGAAGAAGACGCGCTTGCTGATGAATATGAACAACAGCATGATGATTATAATAAAATTATGGTTAAAGCGCTGGCGGATAGGCTAGCGGAGGCATTTGCTGAATATCTACACCAACAAGTCCGCAAGCAATATTGGGGTTATGCAGCTGATGAAAACTTGAGTAATGAAGAGCTTATTCGTGAAAATTACCAAGGTATCCGCCCTGCACCGGGGTATCCGGCTTGTCCTGAGCACACAGAAAAGGCCAAAATTTGGCAGTTATTGGATGTGGAAACGCAAATCGGCATGAAACTCACCAGTTCCTATGCGATGTGGCCAGGTGCTGCGGTATCAGGCTGGTATTTTAGCCATCCCGAAAGTAAATATTTTGCGGTAGCTCAGCTACAAAAAGACCAAATTGAGGATTATGCAGAACGTAAAGGGATGTCGGTAACGGAGTTGGAGCGTTGGTTAGCACCAAACTTAGCTTATGACCCTGAAGATTAAAACCAGAACAATACATTGATTTTTCATGTATTCGGCACCATCTTATAGGTAATACATTAGAGGGGTCCAATGATGAGCTATGAATTTATTATTGAAGAAGAGCTGCCGCGTTCGGCAGTTTTTCCTTATCAGATCCAAAACAGTGCGGCGCCTGAAACGTTTATGATGAGTGAAGACGCGGTGAGCGCTATGATGAGTGTTTTACAGATCATGGATAAGCTTGATACCGATGACTCACTGAATGAGCACTGTTTTAATCAGATTTGGTTGAAAAGTGAGCTAACACCGGCAAGAGCAGAAGAAATTTATCTGTTTTTAGAAGAAAATTTAGCGGTAGAACCCGTGCCTTCAGAGGAAGAAATTGCTGCTTTTTATCAAGCCCAAGTTGATGAAAATAAACTGTTATCCCAAGAAAGCCCTAAAGACGGTATGGTACCCGTACATAAATTTTCGACTAATGACGGTTGGTTGGTGACCACGAAAGAGTGTGAGTGGATTGCGGAAGTGTTTTCACCAGAACTCGTGAGTGAAAATCACTTTGTTGTTTCTCAGATTTCTGAGCTGTGTAAAATTAGCCACCGCACATTGGAAGCCCTGTTAATTGAGTGGGGTAAATTTAATTTATTTGCCAGTAAACATGGTGGTTACCGCGTTAATTAAACTCTGCGGTTTATTTTGGAGACAAAAGTTTCGGTAAGAAGCTGGCGTCTCCTCCATTTTCTTAATAATTCTTTTGTAATTCTACTTTTTCAGCCAACATCCCTTATGAATTTTTTATTGGAGTGATATGTTAATGAGATAACGCCAATAAATAGGTCATGGTGATGAAATTACGTTCTTTTCTGTTAGTTCTCTATGTTAGCGGTATTTCCCTTGCGCAAGCTGGCAATATCGTTGAAGCACCTTCTGTGAAAGATAAGCCGAATGCGCTACAGGCGCAGCCTAAAAGTACGCCTATACCTGATGAATTCAAAGCAAAATTGAAGTTAGCGACTGCCGGAGATGAAGAAGCGATGGTGGATGTTGGGCTTGCTTATATGGATGGGACTGAATTTTTAGCTGTCAATGAGCAAGAAGCTTATCGCTGGTTCAAAAAGGTGGCTGACCGAGATAATACAGATGGCGATTACTATCTTGGGATGTTGTTGCATAATCAGGAAAAATACCAGCAAGCGGAACAATGGTATCGCCGAGGCGCCGAAAAAGGCGACGCATATTGCCAATATGCGATGGGTTACTTATATGAACATGGTATTGGGGTGGAGCAAAATTTAAAACAAGCGAAAGCATGGTATGCAGAAGCCGCAGAGCAAGAGCACGCTAACGCACAGTTTGCGATGGGGCTGTTTTATCATGATGGGCTAGGTGGTGATACCGACTACCAAAAGGCGAGAGAATGGTATGAAAGAAGTGCGGGAAATAATATTGCCGCTGCTGTGAATAACTTAGCGGTGATGTATGAAAATGGCGAAGGTGTAGAGCCGGACGACGAAATAGCGATTTACTTATATCGCCAAGCCGCCAATATGGGTTCTGCGACAGCACAAGTGAATATGGGTGACTTTTATCAAGAAGGCCATAGTGCAATAGAAAAGAATAGCTACCAAGCGATGTACTGGTATAAACGTGCTGCGCAACAAAACAATATTGCAGCGCAACTGGCGATTGCGAAAGCCTATGAACAAGGCGATGGCGTTGGTAAAGACCTCGCCGAAGCCTTTATCTGGTATGAACGTGCGGCACAAAACAAATCCCAAGATGCAGGAATGAAAGTGGCTGAATTCTATGAAAAAGGGTTAGGTGGCGTTAAAAAAGACCCAGAAAAGGCCATTGAGTGGTATATGTCACTTGCTAATAGTGATGATAATGCGGCTCAAATTAAGTTAGCGAAGATGTATGTGTCTGGTGAATTGAAAAATGTGGATGTAAATAAAATTGTGAGTTGGCTGCAACTGGCACAAGAAGATAGCATCGAAGCTCAAAACCAGTTAGCTATCTTTTATTTAACGGGAACGGGTGTGGCGAAAAATTCGCAGAAAGCTCGGCAATTACTGGAAAAAGCGGCATTTAAAAAGAACAGTGATGCACAAAATAACCTTGCGGTGATGTATGCACGAGGCGAGGGAGGGGAAAAAAATATTTTCCGTTCGGTAATGTGGTTTGAACGAGCGGTAGAGCTCGATAATGAAACAGCAAAAGGGAATTTAGCGCTTTTAACACAGAATAAAGGTGTGACAGGTAAAATGTTGCAATACACCAGCAGTGTTGCACAACCCAACAAAAATACTGGAAGGGATTAATTTTATAAAAAAGAAGGCGATCGTGATGATCGCCTTTTGGTATTTTGATCAAACTTCTACACTATTCAAATAAGTTACTGTGCAAGGTACGAACGATCTCTTCAGCATCATTTCCTGGGACCAATAAACAAATATTGTGGCTACTTGCGCCATAGCTGATCATGCGAATATTGAATGACTCAAGTGCGCCAAAAATTTGCCTTCCTAGGCCGTTCACTTGCGACAGTTCATTACCAATGATTGCAACGAGCGCTAAATTCTCTTCCACTTCGACACGACATAATGCGGATAACTCTGTCATCAGCGCATTGGTGAGTAAGCTGCCGTTAGTTCCCGTTGAGCCCGTTGTATCTAAGGTGAGTGCGACACTGACCTCTGACGTCGTAATTAAATCCACGGAAATATTGTGGCGCAGTAAAATGGTGAAAATTTCCGCTAAGAAACCTCGAGCGTGCAACATTTTTAGGCTGTGTAAGGTGAGTAATGTTTGTTTGCGGCGCAGTGCTAATGCCCTAAATTGTGGTGGATTAGTGGTTTTATCACACACAATGGTACCGCCAGCTTCGGGTGCTTTACTTGAACCAACAAAAACGGGGATCCCGGCACGTACTGCAGGAAGGAGTGTCGCTGGATGCAAAATTTTTGCACCAAAAGTCGCCATTTCAGCCGCTTCATCGAAAGCAATTTCATCAATGCGTTGGGCATTCGGTACGACGCGAGGGTCTGTGGTGTAAATTCCAGGAACATCAGTCCAAATATCGACGCGTGATAAATTAAGTACTTCAGCTAACAGAGCGGCGGTGTAGTCACTTCCACCACGTCCAAGCGTTGTCGTACGGCCTTTTTCATCACGGCCAATAAACCCTTGGGTGATCACAACCGACTCGGAAAGGCGCGGCATGAGTTGTTGTTCTGACAATGCTTTTAGCTGAGTCAGTTCTGGCTCAGCACGACCAAAACTGTCATTCGTTCTCATCACTTTGCGTACATCAAACCATTGGGAATTAGCATTACGTTGGCGTAGGACTTCAACAAATAGTAAGGTTGACATTAATTCGCCATGGCTGACCATTTCATCCGTTAATGCATCGGAAGTGGCTAAAGCAGCCGAATCAGCTAAATGTGCAATATTATCGAGTAACCGATTGATTTCTTCACGAATAACATCAGCTGTTTGTAGATTATCAATAATTGCGTATTGAATATCCTTCACTTTTTTTAGCAGTTCATTGCGTTTATCCGCATCGCAGCCTTCAGCCAGTTCGATTAATAAATTGGTAATGCCAGCAGAAGCTGAAAGTACCACAACTCGCACATTTGGGTTGGAAAGAACGATATTGGCGCTGTTGTTCATCGCTTCAAAGTTAGCGACGCTGGTGCCGCCAAATTTGGCGATAACATACTGATGGTTGCCTGTTGAAGGCGCTGCGGTATTCATGGTGTCAATCCCTTTGGTTAAACCTAATCTTTATATAGATTTATCGGGTAAATGGGATTGCGTCAATCAAGAATCGAAGTAAATCAGTAATTCTAATGATAGGTAATTTATTATCGGTTTTCTCAATATACTCGTCATACTGCAAGCTACATGGGTGTTGTCTGCGTTCATTGAATTATTGAGAACATATACCCGCTGTTTTTTTAAGTGGTATGCATTGAAAGTGCGTATTTTAATAAAAGGGGTAATTAAGTCTGGAAAAGTGCGGCAGAATTGGGGAATATCAATGTAACGCAGAAAACCGATAAGTCTCGTTTTCGTGACGGGGTACAATCTATTTCTATTTAATATTATTTGGAGAGTGTTATCCATGAGAAGTATTAATCCAAGCCAAACGGCTGCATGGCGGGCGCTAGAGCAACATTTTGCGCAAATGAAAAATGTCCATATGCGCGATTTGTTTGCACAGGATAAAGACCGCTTTACTCATTTTTCGGCGACGTTCGATGGTCAAATCTTAGTGGATTTCTCCAAAAATAGAATTACACAAGAAACATTGGAACATTTATTAGCCTTAGCAAAAGAAACAGAGCTAGAAAGCGCTATTAACAGCATGTTCCAAGGTGAGAAAATTAACCGTACTGAAGACCGTGCTGTATTACATACTGCTTTGCGCAACCGCGATAACACCCCTGTTTATGTCGACGGCAAAGATGTCATGCCTGAAGTGAATGCGGTATTGGATAAAATGCAGCAATTTAGTCAGCGCATTATCAGCGGTGATTGGAAAGGGTACACCGGTAAAGCGATTACTGATGTGGTGAACATCGGTATTGGTGGTTCAGACCTTGGTCCATTTATGGTGACAGAAGCACTACGTCCATACAAAAACCACCTAAATATGCACTTTGTATCGAATGTGGATGGTACACAAATTGCGGAAACGCTGAAAAAACTGAACCCAGAAACGACACTGTTTTTAATTGCGTCAAAAACGTTTACAACGCAAGAAACGATGACTAATGCGCATTCTGCTCGCGATTGGTTCTTGGCTGCGGCAAAAGATGAAAGCCAAGTGGCTAAGCATTTTGTGGCGCTTTCAACGAATAGCGAAGAAGTTGCGAAGTTTGGTATTGATACCAACAATATGTTTGAATTCTGGGATTGGGTTGGTGGCCGCTATTCATTATGGTCAGCAATTGGTTTATCAATTATTTTATCGGTTGGCTTTGATAATTTCGTTCAATTATTGAGCGGCGCCCATGCGATGGATAAACATTTTACCCAAACTCCATTAGAAAAGAATATCCCTGTGTTGTTAGGTTTGATTGGCATTTGGTACAACAATTTTTTTGAAGCAGAAACTGAAGCGATTCTGCCATACGACCAATACATGCATCGCTTTGCTGCATACTTCCAACAAGGCAATATGGAGTCGAACGGTAAATATATTAGCCGTGATGGAAAACCTGTTACTTATCAAACAGGCCCGATTATTTGGGGTGAGCCAGGAACCAATGGCCAACATGCGTTTTATCAGTTGATCCACCAAGGAACGAAGATGATCCCATGTGATTTTATCGCACCTGCGGTAACGCATAACCCGTTAGGGGATCACCATGAAAAATTGTTATCGAATTTCTTTGCGCAAACCGAAGCACTGGCATTTGGTAAAACGCGTGAAGTGGTCGATGCCGAGTTTGCTGCACAAGGTAAAAATGTCGCGGATATGGAATATGTTGCACCTTATAAAGTGTTTGAAGGCAACCGTCCAACTAACTCTATCTTATTGAAATCCATCACACCATACTCGTTAGGTGCATTGATTGCGATGTATGAGCACAAAATTTTCACCCAAGGGGCGATTTTAAACATCTTCACTTTCGACCAATGGGGGGTTGAATTAGGTAAACAGCTCGCAAGCCGTATCCTGCCTGAATTAGAAAATAGTGATACCGTGAGTAGCCATGATAGTTCGACCAATGGTTTGATTAACAGTTATAAAGCTTGGCGATAAATTACTAACGTATTACTTAAATACTTCAATATAAGGTAGGAGCTTCCTACCTTATATTGTTTGGTTGATATATTGTTTATTCGATTGTTTTTTAAGCAATCAAATCTAGTTTATTATGATATTAATGAATTTTATTATTATCGATAACTAGCTAGTAATTAAAAAACTTTTCACTATATTTTTACATTTTGTGTTGAAAATGTGACTTTTTATATAAATTGTTAGCTAACTTTAACCTTGTCGTAAAACAACGTGATATCCTATTGAGTAAGAAATACAGTAAATCATAACCATGTTATTCATGGTGGAATTTTAAGTAATGGATGAAACGCTTTTTACTTCTCAGCCGATTCACTGGCTGGCGGAGAACGATAAAATAGTGCCTGCCAATGTATTAGATTGGCTATTAGAGCTCGGCTCCATGACAAAACGTTTTGAGCAACATAGCCAGCAAGTTACCGTGATACCTTATTTAGAGCGCTATATAACGCAAGATAAGCTGAGTGCAGATGAAGTGCAGTCTTTACCTGAAAGCCAGCGTTATTGGGTCAGAGAAGTTGTCATGTATGGCGATGGTATCCCTTGGCTACTGGGGCGAACGATAATCCCTGAAGAAACACTGACCGATGATGACCAACAGCTGGTGGATATTGGGAGAATGCCGTTAGGGCGTTATTTGTTTAGCCGTGATAGCTTAACTCGAGATTATATTCATATTGGTTCTTGTGCAAACCGTTGGGTACGTAGTTCTCGGTTAAGATTATCGGATAAACCTTTACTATTAACAGAAATATTTTTACCTGAATCACCTGCATATCGTTAACTATTCTAAGTATTTTGAATTTTCAGGTCTTTGCAATGACACTATGCCAACAAATATAAATCAGTAAGTTGCAGAGGTTGGTGGTATTAAAATATACCCAATTTGAAGTATGATGGAATTCGAAAAGGAGCACGACAAAGTGGAGGGAAGTATGACGCTCAGTAAATGGCATGCATACAGCCGTTTAATGCGTATTGATAGACCCATTGGTTCACTGTTGCTATTGTGGCCGACATATTGGGCATTATGGATTGCGGCTCAAGGTACGCCAAGTTTACATCTTTTAATTGTATTTACTGCTGGCGTATTTTTTATGCGTGCAGCTGGTTGTGTCATTAATGACTTTGCTGATCGCCATTTTGATGGCCACGTAGAGCGGACTAAACACCGCCCACTCCCGAGTGGCGACGTAACAGAAAAAGAAGCAAAAATATTGTTTGCTAGCCTCGTTGGCCTTTCTTTTCTGCTGGTTTTGACACTCAATTCAATGACTATTTGGTTGTCGATTGCAGGTTTGGCCTTAGCATGGATTTACCCTTTTGTTAAGAGAGTCAGTAACTTACCTCAAGTGGTGTTAGGTGCGGCTTTTGGTTGGTCAATTCCAATGTCTTTCTCTGCTGTTGGTGAAACCTTGCCTGTTGTTTGTTGGTTACTGTTCTTAGTTAATATTATTTGGTCGGTGATCTACGATACTCAGTATGCAATGGTAGACCGCGATGATGATTTAAAAATTGGCGTGAAATCAACCGCTATTTTATTTGGGCAATATGACAAACTGATTATTGGCTTACTGCAACTATTGATGGTTGGCTTATTATTGGTAATTGGCTCACTGGCGGGCTTGGGAACTCTTTATTATGTTTCATTGGTGTTAGTTGCGGGTCTATTTATCTATCAGCAGCAATTGATGGTTAATCGTGAACGTGCACCTTGCTTTAAAGCCTTTATGAATAATAACTTTGTTGGCTTAATTTTGTTCATTGGTATTCTTATTAGTTATTTTTAAATTACCGTTATTGAGCCAAAGTAAAAAAGGTCATGTTATTTCTAACATGACCTTTTTGGTTTTACGGACTTGAGAAAACGCAATTAGCTTTTCACTTGTTCCGGAGATTGCGTGCTTTCAGTTGGTTTTTTTTCAGAAAACTCATCGTCTTGGCTAACACTTTCAATGGTTAAACGAATCTCAGGTGACATCAAGCGAGCCAGAACTGCGTACAGTTTCTGTGCATTGGTAACAAAGATATCATTTTCATTATTATCAATGTAGCCTTCCTCTCTTAGGGTATCGACCAATGTCGAGAATACCGCTTTATCAAAGAATTCAGGAGCGTTAATACCGTGCAAAACAGAAAGGCGTTGCGCAAGGATACGACTTTGTTTTTCCAATGTATTACGGCTAATTTCAGGGCTCGCATTGAGTAATGACAATGTGATTGCATAACGTTGCAAAGTCTCCCGAACGCCTGCGGCTAAGAGCTGCAATGGGCGAATACGGCGAGGATTTAGCACCACCATATCGTCTTCTTTTAGGCAAATTAGCTTTTGGTTATTCAGTTCATCAATTAGCGTATCTACCGTCTCATGTAGCTCATCACTGTTATAACGCATAAACAGTTCTGCTTTTAAGAATGGGTAAATTTGGCCTACTTGATAGTGAATATCTTGGCGGCTAATGCGTTCATGGTGTAACACAATGCTAGTTATTAGTGATGGTAATACTAATAAATGATGGATATTGTTACGGTAATAGGTCATCAAGACGGCATTTTCGCGAGGAAGAATGATAATATCCCCCATGCTGTCTTTTTCGACTTCAAATTTATCCATTTGCAAAGCATGTTCTAACAATTGCTCGGCGGTTTTATTTGGCGTTGTAGCATCTGCGGTGTATGGCACATTGCGCAATAATTGCAGGTAACAGTCGACTTGTTCAACCAGTTGCTCACGAGTCAGTGAGCGTTGACGAGAAGCCAGTAACGCAGTCGCACACAGGTTAATTGCATTGGCTGCGGCTGCATTATTAATATTGACCATAATGTTATCGGCTAACGAACTGACTGTTGGGTTTAGCCAAGTTGGTCTTTGTGGTTCGATAGGGTCGATAGAGTCGCGCCAATCAGGTACACGCTGGTTGAGATAGTGTGGAAGCGAAATTGGCTGGCCAAAGTTAACATAGCCTTGGCCTAGGTTGCGCAATTTACGTAAACCGCGAACCATAGAGAAAAAGCCTTCTTTCTCTTTTTCTGCACCGCGCAGTTCTTTGGCGTAAGTACCCACTTCCATCACATGCTCATACCCGATGTAGATAGGAACAATGGTGATAGGGCGTGAGTCACCGCGCAACATCGCTTGTAACGTCATGGAGAGAGTACCCGTCTTAGGCTGTAATAAACGACCGGTACGTGAGCGTCCACCTTCCACAAAGTACTCGATGGAGTAACCTCGGGCAAATAGCTCACTTAAATATTCGCGGAAAACGGTTGAATACAGTTTATTGCCTTTGAACGTTCGGCGAATAAAAAAGGCCCCTAAACGACGGAAAATAGGCCCAGCAGGCCAGAAATTGAGGTTGATCCCCGCGGCAATATGGGGGGGAACTAGCCCTTGATGGTATAGCACATATGAGAGCAGTAAGTAGTCCATATGGCTACGGTGGGATGGCACATAAACGATTTCATGGCCGTCTTGTGCTAGCTGGCGGACTCGTTCAGCGTGCTGAACATTAATGCCTTGATAAAGGCGATTCCAAGTCCAACTAAGAACCCTATCCGTTAAACGTACTGCTTCATAAGAGAAATTGGCTGCAATTTCTTCCATCATCCCAACGGCATTTTGCTGAGCTTTTTTGAGTGGAATTTTTTTACTGCGCGCTTCGTCTTCAACGGCTTTTTCAATTGCTTTTGACGTCAATAACTTATTAAACAGCTCATAACGTGCAGGGAGTTTTGGCCCAACTGCCGCGAGACGTTGGCGCGAATAGTGAATACGTGCGACACGAGCAAGTTTGTTGGCAATAATGGTGTCTGTACCGTGGTCTTGTGCCATTTTCCCAATAGAGACAATCGGAGATAAACGTACGAAGCTGTCACGTCCTAACCATAAAACGGCGAAGAATTTTTGGATACCGTTTAACAGTTTCAGTGGTGGTGCTGGGGTATGGCCTTCACGGCCAGGTGAACGCCCAAACATCACGGATGCCGGTAGCATTTGAATATCTAGATTTGGGTTGTTTTTATGCAAATCTAAATAAGCATGGAATGTTTTTACTGAATCCTTACGTGGATTCGGTGAATAATAGCGAAAAACACGTGGGCCATCATCGATAAAAACGTAGGCCGGAAGCTTTGTTCCATTGATATCATTGTCGACCAGTGGGTCTGGCAGACCAATAGCTAAGCATTGGTGCCGTAGCGTGAGGAGGTCAGACTTCGAATGATAAGGTAATACGTATAGGGTTGGCCTGTTGACATCAAGCTGCAACTCAGTGACGGGATCCGAAGGAATTAGTTTACTTTTTACCAATAATTTAAGTGGTAAATTCAACGTGTTGTAATATATTTTACGCCATAGTGACATAAATGATTATAGCCTCTTGTTAACAATGCTGCACAATCATACCAGAAATACATGGTTAGATCTGTTACTGACAATTCACTTTGACCGTAAAAATCGATTATTGTTTGTATTTTTTAAGGAATAAATATGGCGAGTCAAGTTAAGGGCTTCACGCGAGTGATTAAAGCAGCGGGGTATTCCCTTAAAGGTTTGAAGGCAGCTTGGGTTAATGAAGCGGCATTTAGGCAGGAATCTGTTGCTGCGATTATTGCAATTTTTATCGCATTTTATTTAGATATCAGCTATATAGATAGAATTTTGTTAGTGAGTTCTGTTGTACTGGTGGCAATAGTCGAATTACTGAATAGCGCGATAGAAGCTGTAGTTGACCGTATCGGAAGTGAATATCATGAACTTTCAGGGAGAGCTAAAGATATTGGTTCTGCCGCAGTATTTGTGAGTATCGGTTTAGCGTTGCTCATTTGGGTACTTGTATTATGGCAGCGCTATTTCCCTAGTTAAGGTGTTTGGTTACTTAATCAGGTAAAAAGAAAGTAAATCGATAACAAATGCTTAAATTGAGCGATTTAACTGTTCCAAATCTTCATTTACCTGTATATACTCACAGCTTGACTGTATAAACAAACAGGGGAACGGAATGAAAGCACTGACGGCTCGACAACAGCAGGTTTACGATCTGGTGCGTGACCACATTTCGCAGACGGGTATGCCTCCTACACGTGCTGAGATAGCAGCAAGCCTTGGTTTTCGTTCGCCTAATGCGGCAGAAGAACATTTAAAGGCTTTAGCACGTAAAGGGGTTATTGAAATCGTTTCAGGCGCATCTCGAGGTATTCGTCTGCTTCTTGAAGAAGAAACCGAAGATCAGGGGTTACCTTTGATTGGACGTGTAGCCGCTGGCGAACCATTATTAGCACAGGAACATATTGAGAGCCACTATCAAGTTGACCCTGAGCTGTTTAAACCACATGCCGATTTTTTATTGCGTGTGAATGGGATGTCCATGAAAGATATTGGTATTATGGATGGCGATTTATTAGCTGTGCATAAAACACAAAATGTACATAACGGGCAAGTGGTTGTTGCACGCATCGAAGATGAAGTCACTGTTAAACGTTTTAAGCAACAGGGTAACCGTGTTGAGTTAATAGCAGAAAACCCAGAATTCGAACCTATTGTTGTTGACTTGCGTCAGCAAAATTTCACTATTGAAGGTTTAGCGGTTGGGGTTATTCGTAACAGTGATTGGTATTAATTTTCGTTAGCAACCAGCTGTAATGGTAGGTTACAGACGGTGAAGACGATTGCAGGCAGATTTCATGGTTTTATTCTGAAGTCTGCCTGTTTTGTTTCCTTTCTTATACTTTTTCTCTTTGCATTTCATCAAACGATCTAGCAATCCAGCTATTTATTTTTTCTTAGGGACTATAGGTTGTTCATGGTTATGATGACAATGTTCGTGATCTTGGCAGCTATTCACCTCGTCGCAATTTTTACATAAGCCATGGTTTTCCACAACGGTATGCCTTAAGCGGAATTGGTGTTCATCTGCTAAATTAATAATCGCGGCTTCTATCGTTGTGCAATCACTTTCCGTTACGCTTCCGCACTGGTCGCAAATTAACATAACAGAGATATGGCTTGGGTTATCAAAATGGTGACAGACAACATAGCTGTTGGTTGATTCGATTTTATGGATAAAACCTTGCTCCATTAAGAACTCAAGGCCACGATAAACAGTAGGTGGCTTAGCTTGAGGTTCAATTTCACGTAGTAAGTCGAGTAAATCATAAGCACTGATCGCACCATGCTGTTGTGCTATTAGGCTCAATACCGTTTCTCTCTGTGGTGTCAGCCTGACGCCTCTTGATTGGCAAATATGTTCTGCCATCGCAAGAACTTTTTTTTCACTCATCTTTTCCATTTTACTGACCCCACCCGTTGAAAAATGCAAATGTTTACTGCACACAAGTTTATCACAGTTTCTTGAACTATAGAGAATCAAGAGATGAATGCGTTGCTATCAAAAAATTTTAGCTTTGTTGAGTATTTTTTTGACTAATAAAGAAAATACAGGGAGTAATTAAATAAAATATAAAAAATGATATTTCATTTTATTTAAAAACAAACAGACAAAATGAAACATATATTAAACAAATGTATTATATATACATAACTAATTATGAACAGTTAATTGAAATGTTTGGTTTCAATTTGATGTAATTTTAATTAAGACTTATCTTACCTGTAATTTACAACCTTCGATTTATCACTTCTTAATGCTCAGTTTTCGAACCTAATGTTTGTGTTTGATAATTATAACCGATTTAAATTCTAATAAATCAATTTATATAGATTTAAACTCCAATATAAATTTATCTATAATTTGACATATTTTGAGATATTTATAAGTAAGAAATGATGGTTTTATATAAATTTTTCTAAGTAATAAATTTGAAATGTATATTTTAGCATTGCTTTGGTTTTATATATCTTAACCTTGAACTTGTAAGGTTGTTTGTTCTGGTTTAACTCTAAATTTGTGTTCATTTTGACAATAAATATCGGTTATGTAGAATTGACATCAGAAAGTTTTGGCAGGTATGTGTAAAAAATCATTTTCTATTTCTATATCAATTTTTGAGAATTAACTTTCATAGGAATAATTAATATTGAATAGAAAATAATGAATTAAAAAATTTAAACTTTTTAAAAATCATAAGTGAGAAGGATCTTATTTATATATTCACCTCTAATCTGAATGAAATTAATGATGTTGGATGACTGAAAAATTTCACTGTTAAGTAATCAAAAAAATAAAACTGATTCCTTATCAATAAAAATCAGAAAAGAGACAGCTACTTCCTACTCATTTAAAGGAAATGTTTATGAAACTGAATAAATTAGCATTAACTCTGGCTTTAGGTTTAGGTGTTGGAATTTCTGGTGTTGCAGTGGCTGAAGATCCAGTAACTCCACCAACGGTTGAAAGCTCACAAGGTGAAGTTCGTTTCACTGGTTTCATTAATGATGTTCCATGTTCAATTGATGCAAACAACTTAAAACAATTAGTTGAGTTTGGTGAAATTGCATTACATGAACTGACATCTAACCAATACCGTTCAGATAACAGAGACTTCGATATCGTATTGAAAAACTGTTCAACTGAAACGTATAAAAACGCAAAAATTACCTTCACTGGCCCAACTATTTCTGGTTTCCAAGGTTTCACTGGTGACTTACTTGGCTTAGGTGGAAAAGTTAAAAATGCAGGTATCGTAATCACTAATGGTGCTGACAAAGTTGTTGAATTTGGTAAAGCATTCCCAGGTACAGGCGATGGATACGCATTAAATGCTGGTGATGGAAAAGAAACCACATTGCACTTCTCTGCATACGTTAAAGGTAATGAAGCAGCGGATGCGAAAGCAACAACTGGTAGCTTTAACACGGTTGCTAACTTCAAAATTATTTACCAATAAGTTCAAGCTTAGTTAAGTAAAAACATGTGGCGTATTGATGACGCCATATGTTTCTACCTTTTATTTCATTTTTAGTCTGATAGGCGGCATAGTTGAATGAAAAGCATGAAACTCAATTTAATTACAAAATTAATGCTTTTAATATTAACGCCGATGATTGCATTTTCTGAAGAGGCAGTTGATTTTAATACTGACTTTTTAGAAGCAGACAGTGCTGAAAATGTTGATTTTAGTAAATTTTCTCATGCCAATTATATCCCACCTGGAAATTACTCTTTAGCTATCTCTGTAAATAAAGTCAAAATTTCCATGGAACAATCTATTATATTTTTTACGCCTAATTATGATGAAAAAATATCATTAGCTTGTATTACACCTGAATTATATGAGCAATTAGGATTAAAGCCAGAGTGGAAAAATAAAGTCACTTGGTTACTTGATGGCCAGTGTCTAGATATTCGTTCTGTACCCGAAATGCGAATTCAAGGTGATCTTGCAAAAAATATTGTCGACATCAGTATTCCTCAAGCTTATATGGAATATGAAGACCCGAATTGGGACCCGCCTTCACGTTGGGATGATGGCATTCTCGGTGCTTTTATCGACTATAACGCGACGGGTCGGGTTGTTAAAAAACAAACGGGTGACAAAGGAACGGATTCAGGTATTACCGCGACTGGGACAATGGGCACTAATATTGGAGCTTGGCGTTTCAGGGGGGATTGGCAAACGCAGAAAGGTCAATTAAATAAAGGTGGCCAATCATGGTCATGGAATCAGCTATATGCATATAGAGCTATTCGTTCTTTAAATTCAAGATTAACGTTTGGTGAGCAGTATCTATCTTCAACACTGTTCGACAGTATTCGTTATATCGGTGCGAGTTTAGAAACCAATGAATCTATGTTACCTCCGCGCTTACAAGGCTATGCACCTGAAATTGCGGGGGTTGCGAAAACCAATGCGACCGTTATTGTGAAGCAAGATGGCCGTATTATTTATCAAAAAGAAGTGAGCCCTGGGCCATTTCGTATTCAGGATGTGAACTCTTTTGGTGGTGGTACGTTAGATGTTTCTATTCAGGAACAAGATGGTAGTGTGACCAACTATAAAGTGGAAACCTCTCGTTTAGGAACATTGACTCGACCAGGTCAGCTGATTTACCAGTTTGTTGTGGGTAAACCGACTAAGAATGAACATGATACTCAAGGGCCAGCATTTAGCTTGGGATCTTTATCATGGGGTGTGACTAATAATACAACCGTTTATGGGGGTGTTCTTGGCTCATCAGAGTATCAAAATATTGCGATTGGTTTAGGTCGTGATTTAGCACCATTTGGCGTATTGTCAGGAAATTTGAGTATATCTCGTGCTGAAATGGGAAGAACTGAAAATAACCAAACCTTGACGGGTAATTCGTATAACTTAACTTACTCCAAACAATTTGATGATATTAACAGCCAAATTACGTTTGCCGGTTATCGTTTTTCTGAAAAAAACTATATGAGCATGAACCAATTTATTGACCGTCGCTATAATGAAAGCACGGTTGATAGTGGTAAAGAGCTCTATACGATTATATTTGGTACGGCATTCCCTGAATATAATACGAATATGTATTTAAACTACTCACATCAAACTTATTGGAATAGAACATCAACGGATCAATACAATTTAACAGTTTCCAATTATTTTGATTTAGGAAAAATTAAAAATTTAAGCCTTAGTTTGACAGCTTACAAAACGAAGTCAGATCAAAATGATGATGACGGTGTTTATCTTAACTTAAATATTCCATTGAATGATAACCAAGCGAGTATTAGTTACTCAGGATCTTATGCAAGAAATACGAACAGTCATAGCGTTAATTATTATGACCGTATCAATGAACGTAGTACTTATTCTATTTCAGCAGGTACATGGGATAAAGACAAGGTAACAACATCAGGGATGTACAACTATGATGGTGATACAGCGCAACTTAATCTGAGTGGGACTTATATTCAAGATAATCAATCAGCTCTTTCGATGCAACTGAAAGGGGGCCTGACCATGACTCAAGAAGGTGGTGCTTTACACCGTAATACTTCAATCAATGGCGGGTCAAGAATATTGTTAGATACGAATGGTGTTGCTGATATTCCAGTGCAAACAGGGATAACACCGATACGAACCAATCGATATGGTAAAGCTGTTATCACCAGTGTTATGGACTATAACCGTAATAATATACGAATAGATTTAAATAATGTGCCGGATAATGCAGAAGCAATTCAATCGACACAGCATGCGACATTAACGGAAGGGGCTATTGGATACCGGAAGTTTAATGTCATTCAAGGTGAAAAAATATTGGGAACAATTCATCTTGCAAATAATAGTTATCCACCATTTGGTGCATCCGTCAAAAATGAAAATAATGTTGAAGTTGGCATCGTTTCAGATAACGGATTTATTTACTTAGCGGGTATTAACCCATCAGATGTTCTTGAGGTGACTTGGGGAAATAACTCATCTTGTCATATTCAATTACCTGAAAAAATAGAAAGTGGCATGGAACATACAATGTTGCTGCCATGCAAATAATTATAAATATGTTTTAACGTCAACGGTGAAAATATGAAACTTCTAAATAAAGTTCAAATTATAACTGCGATAAGTCTTTCTTTATTAACGCAATCAGCTTATTCAGCAATTGCATTAGATAGAACTCGTGTTATTTATAATGAACAAGACAAAACAGTCGGTATGGGACTGACTAATGAACATTTAACTAGCCCGTATTTAGCTCAGGCGTGGATAGAAAATGACAAAGATGAAAAAGTAAACTCACCTTTTGTTGTGACTCCACCAGTGCATCGTATTGAAGCTAATTCTAAAAGCCAAATTAAAATACAGGCAATTCCTGCTGTAGCACAGCTACCTAAAGATAGGGAAAGTGTTTACTACCTCAATGTGAGAGAAATTCCACCACGTAGTGAAAAAGTGAATGTATTGCAAATTGCATTACAGACAAAAATTAAACTTTTTTATCGCCCTGCAGCAATTGTGATTAAAGAAAGAATGGAAGTCATTCCCCAAGAAAATGAGATGAAGATCTTTAAGCAAGGCGCAAATTATACCGTTAAAAACCCATCGCCTTACTTTTTATCTATTACAAAACTGAAAAAAGGTAATACAGAAGTTCAAAATTTTGAACCTGTAATGATCGCGCCATTTAGTGAGGCAAGTTTAGGCAAAGTTGCTAACGATTTAGGTTCATCTCCAACGTTGGTCTATCTCAATGATTTTGGTGGAACGATGGATTTGAAATTTAGTTGCAGTTCAGCTGAATGTACAGTGCTACCCAGAAAATAAGGTTTGACGCCATGATGTCTATTAAAACATTAACAAAGGTATTTGTATTATTACTTACTTTACAAATATCGAATGTATTTGGTTTTTCAGGATTCCTATACATTGATATTAAAGGAGAAGTGCTATCAAAGCCTTGTTCAATTAATAATGGACAAACAATTGAAATTAACTTTGGTGATGTATTGACGACACGTGTCCAAGATGAGGTTTATAAAGCACCCATTGATTATACGGTGACGTGTAAAGATGGCGTCCAACCTAAACTGAACATTTTTATCGAGGGTATATCAGCAAGTTTTGATCAACGCTTACTAAAAACAGACGTTGATAATCTCGCAGTGTTATTTAAAGCGGATACCAGCGATTTCCCTCTGAAAAATAAACGCGCTTTTAATTTTGCAAATCCATTAAAACTGTATGCCGTATTAGTGAAAAAAAGTGGTACAGATTTACCCGCAAAAAGTTTTACGGCAAATGCGACGTTGAAAGTGGAGTATCAATAAGGGGCTGAGATGTGAAGATTGTTAATAACATAATCGGGTTGGTGTTACTCAGTACCATTTTATCGTTTACATCAGTCGCTAAGGATTATGAAACAGAGATTAAGATTAAAGGGAATTTAATTACACCACCGCCTTGTCATGTTGATGATGGTAAGGATATTGAAGTCGATTTTGGCAATGTATCAATAAAGTCAATTCAAGGTAATGACCAAAAAAGACAGGTTAATTACCAGATTCAATGTGGTGAAAATAAAAATAATTGGTCTATGTATCTGATGTTAGATGGAATAAAAAGTGACTTTGATAGGAATGGGTTAAATACTGGCGTTAATAATCTTGCAGTAAAATTCCAGCTTGCGGATACCCAATTGGAGTTAGGCAAAAAATACCTCATTAATCCTAGCTCCCCCGGTGTACTTTGGGCTGTATTAGTCAGAAATGGCAATAATGAATTAAAGACCGGTGATTTTATTGCCAATGGCACCATGGTTGTGGAGTATCAATAATGAAAAAAATGCCCTCATTATTAATCGGAACATTATTTTCTTTGATAACTATGGCATTTTTAAGTAGCAATGTTGTTTTCGCTGCTAAAAATAATGTCAAAGTCAAAGGGACGTTGGTAAATTCACCTTGTGTCGTTTTACCTGAAAATAAAACGATGGATGTGGATTTTGGGGATATCCGATTATTAGATATTTATGACCCGACCTACCAATTACCGCGTAAAGAGCTAACACTTGTATTATCGAATTGTGATTTATCTATCGCCCAAAAAATGAAAGTGAAATTTACCGGTGCTGAACATGGACAAATGTCAGGGTATTTAGCTTTGACAGGTGCAGAATCTAATCCAGGTTTGGGAATTGGCATTGAACTTTCTAGCGGTGAAGAAATTAAAGTAAATCAATTTTCATCATTGGTACCGATTCTTAAAACCGGAAAAAATGAATTGAAATTTAATACATTTCTCAAAGTAACCCCTGATGCGATCAATAACAAGCAAATTAAAACAGGGCGTATTGCGGCAACGGCAACTTTTTTATTTGAGTACGAGTAATTTTATTCTCAGAACCTCATCCGATGATGATATCAACACGTTCAAATGAATATAAAGAGATATAAAATGGGAAAACGAATTCAGCAATTATTATTAGCCATACCGTTCTTATTTTTTGGTGTGGGAAGTTACGGTTCAACCTATTTTTCTTATGTGGAAGAAGTTGAATCATTATCTAAGTATGAAAATATTTACCATTTTGTGATGGAATATTGGAAGGAAAGCTCCCCTTATGAAGGTAATCCATGTCAATCGGTGCTTGGTAGTACCGGTGCTAAACGCTGTTATTTTACAATTAATCATTTACATTCAGGGAAAGAGACAGGAGGAATAGCTTCTCGTGCAGATTGGTCGTGTGATGTCAATTTTGCAGCTTACACGTCAATGGCTGGCATTATCAGAGATGCAAAGGCGACTTGTGGCCTCTCTTTTCCTAGAACAGGTAAGAGCCAACATAGTGGGGCAATCACAACGGATGAATGTGTAGGGATATTTTTAACCACCTCAAAAGGGGCTCAAGGCAAATTATTACCGGGTGGGATCTGTGGGATTGCACCGCCTCCAGCAGGAAAATGTTATTTCACGACGCCAATAGGTGGAGGGAGTTCTCTTGAGTTAAATCACGGTGCTTTAAATGCGGATGAACTCAATGGTGATGTAGAAACTGGATTATTTTATATTCAATGCAATAAAGATATGAGCGTTAAGGTTTCTTCAAACTTGCAGCAAGATAATGTGTATTTACGACCAAATGGTGAATTGCAGTCTTACGTGACATTAAATAATCAATCGGCATCAAAAGGATTGGTTCAATCAGTAAAAGCTAATCAAGTTTGGCCAGTACAAGTGGCATCAACACTAAGAACCAATGGTGCAGTTGCTCCGGGGAAATTTAGTGGCCGCATTACCCTTGTTTTAACTATTCCATGATTTAAATAGATATTTGGATTCGTCATTTCCCATGTTGACGGTTTTGCCTACTTAAACGTAATTGTTGGTAGGCTTTTTTTTATTGAATTTGGCAAGTGAAAGCGGAGTAGGATTCATCTTTTATGATATAAATATTGTCGTCCATTTTAGTAATGTTGACATAATATTTTATTTTATCTTTTTCTAATTGGATAAAGTTAGAAAATAATTTCTCTGGAATGTTGTCTGAACTGGTTACTGATGTCGATGAGAACGTCACTGCATAGTTACCTTTGTGGTCAACATCTTGATAATCAAAATAAAGAGCTCTATCTAACCGGTAAATTTGGTTATTATCTTTTAAGTAACCATACATATTCATTCGGCCTTGCTGGTTTGCGGAAAGTTGGATATTAACTTTTGATTTTAAACTTAAGCCATCTTGAGTATTGTTATCTTTAATCCATAGTATTTCAGAGTGACAAATTTGAATGCTATGACTATTTTTTTTGATCATGAATGATGCAGTCGATGCTGCTGCTATCAAAACTAATGATGCCACAAGATATTTTTTCATTTAGATTCTCTGGTCATTTATTGAGATACAATCGTATTTTTTATTAATTTCTTTGCAAATACTGATGGAGATATTTTTATCTATAGCATAAGATTTATTAAAATCTGATAAAAGAATAATTCTCTTTGGCTCATCACATGGAATATTATATTTATTCAGTTTTTTATTTACGATAGCAATATTATCTTTAGATATGCTCCCTGCCATATCAATCGGTGTCTGTATTACGCAGTTTCCATTTGAACTCACTGTCAGATAGTGATTTACCGGGTTAGGTTTATCCATTGAATACTGAATAAATAAATAGATTAAATAACATATTGCCAATGTTGAAATCGCTAAAAATACTATTTTTAAGGTTTTTTTACTCTTATTTTTATCGATTATCTCATCTTTCCTATTTTGAAGGGGAGGGGTGTTATCAATAACCATATTATAAATATGGTCATTCTCTATTTTACCAATAGAGCTTGGTGGTTCATCAATAGTGGGTATGAGTGAAGGGTGGGTCGTTAGTTGGCTATCGACTGACTGTGGAAAGGCGTCTAAGGTTTCAATATAATCATATTTATCATTTAGATAAATAATATCCTCTTTTACATTACTATTTTCAGCCTCTCTATTTTCATGTATGGATATATGATTATCGAGGCGAAAGCCTTTTTTAGGCACGGTAACGATCGACTTAGGGTCGATACCAATTTGTTCCAGCTTTTTTCTTATTTCACTAATATAAGTATTTAAATTATTGTTAGAGCCAACTAGTCCATATTCTTCCCATACACTAGTTAAAAGTTCATCGCGTGTTGCGATGCCTTTTTTAATATTTAATAAAATGATTTCATTGAATAACCTAGCTGCAGGTTTAGATAACTCAATACTTTGATTTCGATCATTTTTTAGATATATTAAACTTGTACTCTGTTCGAAAATATATTTTTCATCAATAGTATAGTCATGTGCCTCGTTCATAGATTCCGCTTGCTCTCTCTAATTAAAAGGACGAATAGCAAAGCTACAAATAATTGCAGCTAATTTAAGTTAATAAAAAACTTTAGATAAATATTATTATTTATTATAGTTTAAATACTGAATCAATTAACTGCAAGTATTGTGAGGTGAGCTTTTTTGTAATGAATTAGCAAATTTATTGAATCGACACCCTGATTGGAATTAAAAGCTATATAAAAATAACTTTTAGGCGGTGAAGTCTGTGTTTTTGGTAAATTTTGCGTAAAAACAATACTTTAATCTAAATAATTCCAATGTGATGTGTGGATGTTCTTTTTTAAGAGTGTTCCTAGTTATTTGTACTTAGTTCAATATTTAATTATCTCTGCGGGACACAGATTAATCTTATTTTATTTATATATTATTAGGCAATGATTAAAGTCATTGCCTAATATATTTAGATTAGTATTTATATTCAATACCTAACCAATAATTACGGCCTTCTTCAATATATCCATTAGTATATTCATATGACTTATCGAATAAGTTATTAACTGATGTATTAACAGATATCCCTTGTCCAAAATCATAATCTAAACGTAGGTCAGTCTTAGCATATCCACGCACCTTGCTATCCGCATCGACATAATTAAAGGCCCAGCTTCTTGCTTCTTCGGCTACAGTAATGCTGAATGGCTCATAAGGGGTAAATTTCACCCAAGCGAAGGCTTTGTGGGTAGGTAATTCAGCAACATGTTTAACGCTGTAGTGTTTTGGATCAGCATGAATGTAGCCGTAACTTAAACCCGCTTCCAACCAATCGGTAATTTGCCCGTTAGTCCCTAAATCAATCCCAAAGTAGTCAACTTTGCCGCTGTTACGATTTTCGAGTATATAACCTCCATCCTGATTAGTACCAACACGATGTGCCATAATGGCATCAGTTACATGGTTATAATAGAGACTTGAAGTATATGACCAAGTGGGGGAGATGTGTCCCTTGTAAGTCAAATCATAGGTAAGAGCACGCTCAGTATCGATATGTGGGTTAATGATGAAGGTGTCGTCACTTTTCATTTTTTCTTTGGTATAACGCTCTTTCTGCGTTGGGAAACGGCTTCTTTCTGAAACTGAGAACTGCACGGTATCTTCATTCGCTAAGTGGTAGCGAGCCATGACTTCCCAGTTGAACGCATGTTGGCTATTACCATCGTATTTTTCAAAATCACCAGATTTGTAATCATAGCGCTTACCGTCAGCACTTTTGCGCCAGTCATAGCCAATACCACCAATAATATCTAAGTTATCCATGGCAACCCATTGATATTCGGTAGCAATAGAATAGGTATTATCTTTATAGCGGTCGAATGGGGCATCTCTTTTGGCGCGTGCACGGTGGACGTCTTCTTTCCAGTGTGCAGCAAATGACAGCATATCTAATTCACGTACGGTGAAGTCAACACGCATGTCAGCACCGTTACTGTAATCATCGTAACGGCTGTAGTTATAAAGGCCTTTTTCGTAATCTTTAACAGATTTATACTGATGAAGCGTATTTTTGAATGTATCGTGGTATAGGCGACTCTGTAAGGCGATATCGTCGGTGACTTGGGTTGTACCGTTGAAATAGATGCTTTCTTTGTCATAAGCAGGCCACTGCCAAATTTGAGGCTTGCTATTTGTCACACTCGGTGGGCTATTTTTATCGCCATCTTGTTTTAAATAAGTCACGACGTATTCATCTGCTTCTCGTGGTGTCCAGCCTACTTTCACCATCATACGTTTATCATCAGTTGCTGAATTCGGGCGACGGCCATTATTACCCGCTAATGGGTTATTATTTTCTGAACCCGGTATTCCCATAAAGCGCTGCTTATATTGACTGCTACTGACTTGAATAAAACCGAGATCGTTACGACCCCCTAAACGTGCGCTGATATTGTGGGCGTTATCTGCACCGCGGGCAAAACCTTGGTTTAAGCTAATATTGGCTTCAAAGGATTTTTGAGGCGTGGCGGTGGTTAAGTTGATAGCCCCGCCCATCAGGTTTGGGCCTTGTAATAGAGAGGTATAGCCGGTAGATAACTCAACGCTGGCTAGCTCACTAGTCATAAAACGGCCAAGGTCTAGTGTACCGTCATAAGGCACGTAAGTTGGAATACCATCAAAGAAAATAGGTACTTGGCGGCTATCAAAGCCACGTACATTGACTTGAGTTTCATTGCGGTTTCCTGATTTTTGAATAGAAACTCCTGGCATGGTACTCAGCGCCTGTGCGACGTTTGTTTTATTCAACTGCTTCATTTGGTTTTCTGTGATGATGTTAGCATCAGCGGCAAGCGGGGTGCTCCAAACGGACATCACATCGGTATTTTTTTCAGTGTTAGGTGAGGCTGCGTAGCCCTGTGTCGTGAATAAAGCCATCCCAATCCAATAGGTAATTTGTTTTATTTTCATTATGTCTTTCCAGTTTTGTAAATAACGATATATTATTTTTTATACAACGATATGCGTCATTAACCATAGGTGGATGCAGCCTACGGGGTAGGCTGTTTTTACGAACGGTTTTTCTGACGCTAACTTCTTAGCTTACTGCTTAAAAATCTTCACTTTTATATCTCGCGGTGCTGCGTAGTAAGGCGCTGATGTAATTAAGAGTGACACACCAGTTTGCGCGAATGCTTCTATTGTTTTTAAATTAACTCCACCAGCAATGGATAGCCGACAAGGTCGGTGGTGTTGCTTAGTGAGTTCTTGTAATTGCTGAATTTTTTCAATGGGCAGTTTATCGAGTTGTACAATATCGGCTTGTGCATTGATTGCAAGAATGGCCTGCTCGTAATTATCGGCCTCAACAATAATCATTTTTTCTGGGGCTGCTTGGCGCAGTGTTTTTATATGGCTTGACCAATCATCTAGATTTTCAAGGCATTGACGATGGTTGGTGAACAGTAAAATGCTTTCTGCGCTGCCAGCTCGATGAATAATAGCGCCCCCTGCCAAAATCGCAGTTAAGGCAAGAGGCTTGGTATGAGGAATGGTTTTTCGAGTACACGCAAGCTGCCCATCCGGTTGATATTGCCGCAAAATACTGACCATTTGCTGGGTGTAGTGGCTGACACCACTACACCATTCAAGCACGTTTTGCACCGCTTTCCAGCCTTGATGCAAGGCTTCAATCGGCCCAGTGGCAGAAATTAAAACACTTTGCGGCTCAACAAGTTGGCCATCTTGAAAGTGGCAATCACAAGTGATCCCCAGTTTCTCTAGCATGCGTTTGGCGATAATCAGCCCACTGATACAACCTCCGAATTTGGATGTAAAGGTTATTACACCCATTTGAGAGTGCAAGCCGAGTGCCCGTGTGGTGAGGTCACCGTATTGAATGTCATCTAGCAGTAGTTGGTCGATTAATGTATCGGGTAGGTAAATCATAATGTCAGTTCCGATTCATCAACCACATCCCAAGATACCATTGCCCAATCTCTGGATGGATAATGGATTGTTTTACCTAAAGCCGTTTGCTCATCATAGTACTTACGTAAGATAGCGGTTTCTTCTGGGGTGATATTTTTAAGAGACCAATTGACGCTGTCAGCGAAAGTGTCAAAGCTATCAAACCCACCTTTCTTAGGACTTTTGATAAAATCAACGCGCGCATTAATGCCCATTTGATGCAAAATATTCACGGCGTAAATGTAGGTTGGCAAACGAATAACTTCGCGGCCTATCTTGCGAATAATGTGTTCATCAATAAATGTTGGGTTGATGGTATGAGTGGTGTAAACCCGTAATTTTGTTTGGCGATTGAGCTTGAGTAAAGCGGCTTTTAAATCATCAACGAGTGTTGAACGCGATGCCACTGAAATATCCACTTTTGGCAATGAACTCCAATCATCTTCCCATGCGAGTACTTCAAAGCGTGCATGGTGAATAGCGAGTTCTTTTGCGCGCAGTTCAGCCATCTCAAGCATGCCACGACTATAATCAATACCAATAACATCTTTGAATTCATTCGCAAGGCACAGGCTGATGGAGCCAGGACCACAGCCTACATCAAGCAGCGTTTCAGCACCTGTTAAATCCATTAACTCACGAAATTGGACTAAATATGGGTCATAAGGGTTAGCGCAAGTTTGCGCCATTTGTTGTGCTTTTTTATCCCAATGTTCCGGTTCTTTACGGCTTCGTTGAGCTTGTTGCATATGTTGCTGGTACATTTTTGCAAAATCGATTTGATTGATTAACATGGCTTCTGACCTTAACTAAAAAACGTTGATGGAAGCTGAAAGTGAGCTTGAATACTATGTTTATCCACATTATAGAGGGCTGACAAGTTAGTAAGTGTTAACATACATTTTGGTAACCCTTGTCTCGCTTTTTGCTGTTGATTAAGCAAAATAACATTGTCAGCAATGGCTGCGGCATGTTGTGGATGGTGAGTTGACATCAAAATTGTCATACCGTGAGATTTTAATTTTTCGATTTGCTCCAGTAGGCGAATTTGATTACCAAAATCAAGGCTAGCGGCAGGTTCATCCATAATTAGAAGTAATGGTTTTTGTATTAAAGCCCTTGCTATCAATACTAATTGCTTTTCTCCGCCACTAAGCGTGCTGTATAGGCGAGTTGCTAAATGTAAGATATTCAGATGCTTGAGTTGTTGATAGGCTAAATTTTTTTCTGTTTCTTTAGGAACCGAAAACAATGAAATATGCGGTGTTAAGCCCATCATAACCATATCAAGTACCGTGAAGGTAAAGGGGGTATCATGAGCTTGGGGAACATAGGCGACAGTTTTGGCGATTTCGCGTGGTTTAAGGCTCTGAATCTCTTGCCCATTGAGCCAGACCTTACCTTTAATTGCCGGTAATAATCCCAGTAAAGTTTTCATTAACGTGGTTTTACCGCAGCCGTTGGCGCCTAATAAGCAGCTAATCTCACCTTTAGGTAACGAAAGATTAATACTGTCAATGATTGATATGTCATGATAGCCAATAGCGACCTCTTGCAAAGACAAAATACTCATTTCACCCGCCTTGTCTGTAACAAAATAGCCAAAAAGAAGGGGGCGCCAATTGCAGAGGTTAAAATGCCTATGGGTAATTCAATTGCCGCAATAGTCCGTGCTAAGGTATCTGTAATGAGTAATAAAATAGCACCAATTGCCAGTGATGCAGGGAGCTGATAGCGAAAGTTAGCGCCCACTATCATTCGAGTGATATGTGGCACAATCAAGCCTATCCAGCCAATAATTCCCGCAATAGAAACCGCACTTGCCGTGAGTAAAGTGGCACAAACAATGAAGATAGCACGAGTTAAACTGACATTGATCCCAAGGCTTTTGGCTTCTTCATCCGATAAACTGAGTAAATTCATTCGCCAGCGTAATAATAATAACGGAATAATACCGATAACCATCATCGGTAACACGGAGACTAGGTCAGCTTGGGTAATCGATGACAATCCACCTAACAACCAAAATGTAATGGAAGGCAGTTGAGTGTAGGGGTCTGCAAGAATTTTCATTAAGGAGATGGCAGAACCACATAGTGCACTGATGGCAACACCGACCAGCACCAAGGATAAAACAGGATCATGCTGCCGCGCTAATCGAGCAATAAAACAGACTAAGGAGACGGTGATTAGCCCACCAATAAATGCGCTCAGTTGAATGTAAAATAAGGATTGGCCAAAGAAAATACCGATAACAGCACCCACGCCAGCACCGGCGGAAACGCCTAAAATATCAGGGGAAACTAATGGGTTACGGAACATACCTTGATAAGCAGCACCAGCAATAGCCAGACCTCCACCAATGACAATAGCGGCTAACGTGCGAGGAAATCGTATTTGCCAGAAAATGGTTTCATGGCGCGGGTTGCTCAACTCGCTATGAGAAGATAACTGGCTGACAAATAGATGATAAAGCTCATTGAATGTAAGTGAGTACTTACCACTTATTAAGGCTATAATAAAACTTATTAATAAAATGATGATTAATAAAAGGGATCTTCTTCCTTGTCTCAGTACATCATTCATGATTTTTCCATGAGCAAATCAACTTGCTGCGCCGTTAATGATGAATGGTAGAAATGAGTAAAAAACTCAGCAATATCATGTTTAATATTCGCCGCAATATTTTTATCAAAATGGCTTTGTAGGCGTCTCATTCCTAATAGACGGTTAACGCCTGGAGGCCCATCTAACCAACCAAATGGCATACCACTAAATAGTAATAATTGGTTGTTGGCGATGGCATCAAGACCTTTCCATAATGTGGAATTTGTCATTAATTCAATGGATTCGTCATATTGAGTTATAATGATGTCAGGGTTCCATTGATATAATTGCTCCATAGAAACCGTAGTCAGGCCATGGAAATTAGGGATATCAACCACATTACGTAAACCGAGTATTTCAATTGCTTCAGTATGAATTGAGCCCTTAGCGCCAGTTTCTAAACCTTTTGCTCCTCTTGCAAGGTAAAAACTCAGCGATTTCTGTTGGTTTTGATTGGCAAATAAAGTGGCATCATTAATATAGCGTTGAGCGAGTTGGCTCAGTGTTTGAGCCTGCGGGATAACGCCTAAAATTTCACCTAGTTGTGTAAGTTGTTGAGGTGAATCTTTTAACCCACCTGCGATTAATAAATAAGGTACATGAGTTTGTTTGGCGACCTTTTCAGCTTGTGAGCGATAAGTTTCGTCAATGTTTCCAGTATCAATGATCAGGTCTGGGCTATAAGACAGCAGCTGCTCAAGAGAAAGGGTACTCCCACGGCCTGCTAAGCGGCCATAAACAGGCAGCTCAAGCCATTGTGGTGCAAAAAGGCCGGTTTGCCCTTTTTTCAGCGAAATAGAGGCGAAACCCACCATCTTTTCAGGAGCTAATGCGAACATCAGTAAGTCGGAAGGAGGACCTGAACTGATGACTCGGTGAATATTTTTTGGTGCTGGGAGTTTTCCAAATATGGCAGCTTCAACGGCTAGGCGAGTTTGTGCAAAGCTCGGTAAGCTGTAAAAAATAGCCAGCGCTGCACTGGATTTAAGGAACTGCCTACGATTGATTGCCATAATCTAATTTTATTGCTTCGTTATGATAATAATTATATAACGCGAAAATTAGCGGAGTCATGATAGAGAGTCAACCATAAAAGTTGCCGTGCTCAGAAAATTCGATGTTTATGTGATGTAAATCAGTAACAAAGATTGCTATCCATTAATAGATAGCAGAACATAGTTATCGTTAACGAATTGGATATCGCTTTGAACTTATGAAGAAAAAAAGACCTTCTTTGCAGGATGTTGCCGACCAAGTTGGCGTCACAAAAATGACGGTGAGCCGTTTTTTACGAAACCCTGAGCAGGTTTCAGAAGCTTTGCGTGATAAAATTGCTCAAGCGGTGGAGGCTTCCGGGTATATTCCGAATAAGGCGCCCGATATTTTATCGAATTCAACCAGTCATGCTATTGGGGTGCTACTGCCTTCTTTGACTAACCAAGTTTTTGCCGAAGTCATCCGTGGAATTGAAGCGGTAACAGATCGTCATGGTTACCAAACCATGCTTGCTCACTATGGTTATTTAGCAGAAAAAGAAGAAGAGCGGCTGACCTCGCTACTTTCTTATAATATTGATGGTGTGATTTTAGCCGAACGAACACACACTGAACGCACATTACGTATGCTGAAAACTGCGGGGATCCCTGTTGTTGAGATTATGGATAGCGTTTCTCCTTGCTTAGATATCGCAGTGGGTATCGATAACTTTGAAGCTTCCCGCCAAATGACCCAGGCGATGATTGAGCGTGGCTGCCGTAAAGTGGTGTATTTAGGGGCAAGGCATGATGAGCGTACTTTTATTCGTTTAAAGGGCTATGAGCAGGCCATGCTCGATGCAAATCTGGAGCCTCGTAATGTGATGACACAAGCTAGCTCGTCATATTCGCTAGGCGCCCAACTACTGCACGATTGCCGTGCTAAATACCCAGATACCGACGGTTTATTCTGTACCAATGATGACTTGGCGATAGGGGCGATTTTTGAGTGTCAACGTCTAGGAATTCAAATTCCACAAGACCTTGCTATTTCAGGCTTTCATGGCCATGACGTAGGGCAAGTGATGACCCCAAAACTGGCAAGTATTTTGACGCCAAGAGACCAAATGGGACGTAAGGCGGCAGAAGTTTTGTTGGCAAGAATGTCTGGTAAGAAGCTTGTCGAGACGCATTTTGATGTAGGGTTTTCTGTCCTTACTGGCGAAAGTATCTAATTTTATCCGTCATACTTCGCGCCGTAGCGTCGTTGCCCGCACTTGCTAACTCTAGTCACATACTTATGTATGCTCCCAGAGGTTAGCTCGATTGGCGTCTAGCTACAACACGAATTATTTAGGATAAAGAGCACGCTATAATGCGAGTTATTAATTCAAATTATTTAGGGTAGCTTTATCCGTCATACTTCGCGCCGTAGTGTGAATTATTTACGATAGCTTTATTTGTTGAACTTCAAATTATTAAAAACTCATATCTTGGCACCCTCTATATTATTGCGATAACTATCACAGATCTGTTCTCTTCTTCGCCAATTTGATTGCTAAATAAATCTGCACTGATGATAATGTTACCCGTAACTTGTTACCGGTAACAAATGCCGGTTTTTAACTAAAGCCAGGACAATAGTGAATATCTGAGGAGTTTCCGATGAATGATACCCAAAAACAAAACTATACATTTGTCTTAATGGGGGTATCGGGTAGTGGTAAGTCTGCTGTTGCCACAGGTGTCGCACAGCAACTGCAAGCTGTCTTCCTTGATGGTGACTTTCTTCACCCTAAATCAAATATTTTAAAAATGGCATCGGGTCATGCATTGAATGATGATGACCGCCAACCTTGGTTGGAAGCATTAAACCAAGCGATTTTTGCTATGCAGAGAACCAATTCTGTTTCTTTAGTGGTCTGTTCAGCACTGAAGAAAAAATATCGAGATATTTTAAGAGTTGATAATAAAAACTTATTTTTTATCTACTTGAAAGGAGATTCAGTTGTCATTGAAGAAAGATTAAAAGCACGTAAAGGGCACTTCTTCAAACCTGAAATGTTAAAAACTCAATTTGCTACTTTAGAAGAACCAACTACAGCAGAAACTGATGTTCATGTTGTTGATATTCGCCAAACACTTGAAGATGTCATCGGTAATACCTGCTCAACGATTAAACAAATTGTCGCAGGAGAGAAATCATGAACTCAGTCGAAACGCTTAGCACGTTAACCTTAGTGCTAACAGCTGTTGGCTCGGTCGTTTTACTTTTATTTTTAGTCATGTATGCACGGTTGCACGCTTTTGTTGCATTAATGATCGTATCAATCGGAGCTGGTCTATTTTCAGGGATGCCTGTTCAACAGATCACTGAAACCATGCAAAAAGGAATGGCAGGAACACTCGGCTTCTTAGCCATTGTCGTAGCATTGGGCGCTATGTTCGGTAAAATTCTGCATGAAACAGGCGCATTAGACCAGATAGCGAATAAGTTACTTAACCTGTTTGGTGAAAAAAATGCACATTATGCTGTCGGTGTTGCAGGGCTGATTTGTGCATTACCGCTCTTCTTTGATGTGGCGATTGTCTTGTTAATCGGAGTGGTGTTTGCGGTAGCGAACCGTACTGGCCATAACGTTGTTCGTCTTGCTATCCCATTATTTGCAGGGGTTGCCGCTGCAGCAGCGTTCTTATTACCGGGGCCAACCCCAATGTTGGTTGCATCACAAATGGGCGCAGATTATGGCTGGATGATTTTAATTGGTCTGTGTGCTGCTATCCCAGGCATGATTTTAGCAGGACCTTTATTTGGTAAATTTATCAGTAACTTTGTTCATATTGATATTCCAGCAGATTACCAAGCGCCAAATACAGAACATGGCAGAATGCCAAGCTTTGGATTTAGCTTGTGTTTAGTGCTTTTCCCATTGGTATTAGTGGGTTTAAAAACCATCGGAACACATTTAGTTGAAAAAGGAACCACGCTTGAGCATTGGTTAGAGTTTATCGGTCATCCTTTCACCGCATTACTGCTAGCGTGTTTACTGGCGATTTATGGCCTAGGTTTCCGTTATGGTATGGATAAAGAAAAGGTCATGGCAGTTTGTTCTGCAGCGATTCAACCCGCTGGGATCATTTTACTGGTGACGGGTGCTGGTGGTGTATTTAAACAAATTTTAGTGGATTCAGGTGTCGGCCCTGCGTTAGGTGACTCTTTAATTGGTGCTGGCTTACCGATTGCGGTTGCTTGTTTTGTATTAGCTGGTGCAGTACGAGTTATTCAAGGTTCTGCCACTGTTGCATGTTTAACTGCAGTAGGCTTGGTACTCCCTGTTATCAGTGAGTTAGGTTACTCAGGAGCACAGCTGGCGGCTTTAGCGATTTGTATCTCAGGCGGTTCATTGATCTTAAGCCATGTGAATGACTCTGGTTTCTGGCTATATGGCAAGTTTACGGGGGCGACAGAAGCGCAAACCTTAAAAACTTGGACAGTCATGGAAACTATCCTTGGTACGACAGGGGCAATCGTTGGTATGGTGTTCTTTATGTTCTTGTAATACGGTTCATAAAAACACACCAAAGTTAAATTCATTGAATGAAAACTTAAGCAAAACGCCCACAATTAAGTGGGCGTTTTGCTTTATTAGCTCAAGCTAATTTTAGGAATAACAATTTCATTGTGATGCTGTGGGGAGTTAATGCGTTTAGCGTGACCCGATGATAATTCAATATGTGCTGTAAAAAATGAGGCTAACCCTAAGTCGTGAGTAGAAAAGAAAATAATTGATTTGTTTAATTTAAACTCTTGTTTCATTAATTGTAAGAATGAAAGTGCATCAGAGGTTGCCATAAATGATGTTGATTCATCTAAAAATAGCATGTCAGGTTGTTTTAATAGAGCAAGGACGAGCTGTAACTTTTGTTTTTCCCCGGTAGAGGCGGCGATGTCAGTGACGAGTGTATCGTCTAATGTTTCTTTACTTATCAGTAAATTCGGGCAACATAATTTGGTTAGTCGAACAATGATACTGTTATCAAATACACCGTAGAAATTAAAATTGTCACGAATGCTGCCATGAATGAATGCTGAAATACCATTATGGTAGGCAATTTTTTCGGTTAAAAAGGATTGGGAAATTTCATCGATACCAATACCATTGATTGTAATATCCCCTGATGAGTATTCTGAAGTTCCACATAAGGCTTTCATTAATGATGTCTTTCCTACTCCTGAAATACCCGTAATACCGATGACATCACCGGGTTTGGCTTCAATATTGAGCGGGTTAATAATCGTTTTACCATGAATACTAACGCTAAGATTTTTTGCACTAAAATGTGTTATTGAATCTGTTGTTATGCCATCTACTTTGAAATGAATAAACTGATTGTTTTTTAACTGATCAATACTGGATTTGATATGAAATAGGTGCGTTTTTACGATAAATAAGCGATTAATCGCGCTTGTGATTGCACCAGAAAGTCGACCATTAATGATCATGACGGCAATTACGGAAGCTAAGCTTAAACTCCCTTCACCGATAGCCAAATAGCTAGCTATGTACATTACGATCATGGATAAAAACGTATTTACTTTGATAATTTCCATCCAATGGTGATTGGCCTCGCTTAGTTTTAATTTTATTTTTTCATCTTCATTAGTTTTTATACTGATGTACTGCTTAAAATGATCATCTCTGGCAAAACAAAGTTCATGTTTTTTTTGTTCTAATGAGTAGTACATGGCTGATTTTTCATAGTTTAAGGCATTAGCTCTCAGCATATTTTTGTAGGAAAGAAAGCGGACGTGAAGACATAAAAAGATAAGCCCAGCATAATAGCTCAATAGCAATAATGAATAAAAACCTAACATGCCAATAATGCAAAATGAAAATAAAATGGCTAACCCAATATCATAAATAATTTGTGGTTTAATTTCCCATATCTGTAAGATTGACGCTTCTGCTGTTCTTACCTTAATTGAAGCACTTTTACAGCTAGATTGTTTTAATAGGTTAACAAAATAACGATTAAAAATGCTGATATTAAGCTTTGTTTTTTTTATATTTTGTTCATGAATAATGTGTTTAATAAAAAACTCTAAACCAATAACGACAATGAAAATAAAACTAATATATAAGATTGAGCTTATGGACTCGCTATAAACGAGTCGGGAATTAAATAGGTTTGAATATAAAGGCAATAATAGTGCAAATACGATTAAAGGTAGTGAAAATAAATTTGATTTTGGTGTTAATTTAATCAATGATTTATATATATTCGCTTCATTGAGCATGTTTTCACGTGCAGAGAATGAAAATAAATGTTTATTTTCAATTAGTTGATGTGTTATCGCAGAATCGGTTGTTAGATTGGTTAGCTGGCCTCGATGATTTTTAATGATAATATATTTTCCATCAGTTATCTCCATAATAAACAGTGCTGGTAGCTTTCTTTCACTAAAATCTACAATAGAAACATATTGATAATTGAAAAAATCATTATCAATAAATTCGTTTATATTATTTAGTATATATTTATTGTCATACGAGAGTGTTGGAGGGGTAAATGGTTCTCCTAATATCTTGAAATATTGATTAATAACATCATGGAAATTACTTTCTTTCATTTTCTTCACTCTTCAGGAAGCAAGCGTTAATCCCTTGATTATCTTCAACCGGCTTTAATGCTTTAATGTGTACATTAGGTGTGTTTTTTTTAATTAACACTGTGTTATAGATGGTGTAGGTCATTGCGGCGTCAAAAGATATGTTATTTCCATAACTGCAATAAACATCAATAGATTTAACTTTTTTATTAACAATTAATTTCAAGGTATCGTGGCTAAACATTAATGATTTCACTATGTTATTGCCATTGCCATTGCCATTGCCATCTACATCGCTACTATCGTTATTTATAGATGAGGAAGTTTCAGTATTGTTGTCATCAATTCCGATAAATGCAGTTTTACCTTTATTTTGTTCAGCTGCCATTGTACTCGATAACACATTGGCTAAGAGTACGGCCATGAGTAATGTCATGGTTGCGACAGCAGCAGATAATGCAGAAATAAAACCTAACATAGGGTCACCAAACGTTAAATGTCATGTTATCGCTAACTAATGCGGTTAAATAATGAAATACTGAAATCTCTTTACTTGAGATATAGAGCATCACCGGTAAGCCGTCATGCTCTGGAAGAAGCTCGGTATTTTGTTCAGGTGTAATTTGTACTGAATAATAGCGTTCTTGGTTGGTTCGTTCTCTGTCAGTGAAGGAGTCAGCGCTAATTTTTGTGACCTTTCCGCTAATGATTTTTTTAAATCCGGGGGAATTTACCACAATTTTTGCTGGCAGTTTCGGTGCGATAAAAGGACGATATTTCGCTAATATTTTACCTTCAATGACTCGTGTATCCTGTTGTTTTTTAATTACCATCACTAAATTAGAAGCTTCAACATAAGAACCTTTTTCTAAATCTTTTTCGATGCTTAGTACCACACCATTCGCTGGCGATAACACACTATTCGCTCTTATTTTATTGCGCAGTAAATCCATCTGCCCACTGTTTTCTAATTTCTCTTTTTTCAGGCGATGAAGGAGAGTTTCATTTTCTTGGATCTCACCGATAAGCCGCGCAGTATATTTTTTTTCTAGCAGTGAGATTTCTCGTAATAGCCCTTGAGCATTTAATTCTCCTGATGTCATCAGTGCGTTGGTACGGCTGAGTTCAGCGTTATTATTGAGTTTTTCAATTTCAGGAGCTCTTGCATTTTTTAATAATAAATCTTTTTTTTTCAGAATGTTAATCTGCTTTTCTAATTCACTAGATTCTTTAATTTGTGAGATATATTTATCTCGCAAATTGCTTATCTCCATGCGTAAGAGAATGTGGCCATAGAGTTCTCTATAGGCGCTTAATGTTTTACTCTGTAACCCTTTCGCAAAGAAAAAATATTCAGACTCTGTTTTTATACTTCCATCAAGGATCTTATTTAACAATTTTTTATTTTCTTCTAACTCATTAATACGTTCATTAGCAAATGTAACGAGGTTGGTTAATGTTTTTTCTTGATGAAAGACATCTAAATTCGTATAGGAAAATAAAATTTGCTCTTTCTCGACCTTATCACCGGTTTTTATCGCGAATTGGTTAATAAACCCAGACGCTGGGCTGACTATTTCTAGTCGGTTGGAGACACCTGAGATAACTCCCTCTCCTGGAGAGGATATTTCGATTTTAGCTAATAAAATATACCCAATAAATAAGGATGTGATACCGAGAAGTATTTTCACCTTTTTAGGTAATTGATTTAGTTTATTTAGATAACGTTTCAATTTCAGTTAACTTCCCTGTTAATTGGATATATTCCATTTTGTTTTTCATATCAGCAATCATTAACTCAGCGATGCGTCTTTCCATTGTTAACATATCAAAAAGTGTATTCACCATTTCATAGAAAGAGGACTGTGATATCTCATATTCCCTTTGTTGGCTATTAATTATTGAACGCATAGTCTTACGTTGTGCATGCAGCCCTGTAAGTTCAGTCGAATTTGAGTTAGCAATTAGTTTTAAATTTTTAATTTTAGCGGTTGATTCTTTATATTTATAATCTGCTTTTCCTTTTGTTGCTTCATACAGTTTTAGTTGAGATTTTTCGCTCAGTATTTTATCAAGGTCAAAAATATTTAATTTAACTTCCATTCCCATGTAAGATTCGTTACGGCTTCTAACTTGATCAACAAATCGTTCTTCAGCGATAACATTAACATTCAAGAATGGGTTTTGTTGATAAGCATTTTCTTTCATTGCCTCAGCTTGCATGCGCAGCAAGTTATATTCATTATTTTGTTGTGCATTTTCACTATCAATAACGGTTGCTTGTAATTTTTTTAATAGATTTTTGGGTACTTGTACACCTTTCGAAGGAAAGGTAATCCCCGATAAAAGCTCAATATTTGATTTATATTGTTCAATCTCTTTTTCTATATTCTGTAGTTCTGTTTCAATCCGTTGCATCAACAAAGAGGCTTGCTCAACATCGCTGTATTTTGCTATGCCACTTTTATAACGGTGAGTAATGAGCTTGAAAATATTTTTAGCATTATTATTTAAATCAGCTGTTGTTTTTGTTAGCTCATTGAGGTAATAAATACCAATTAAATTATTTGTTGTTGCGGTGTAAAGTTCTTCTTTTTCTTTGTTTAGTGAAAGTGCGGAAATTTTTAATTTCAAGTTTTTCTCATTAAACCGGTGACTTAACGCAGTGTCATAGATTAATGAACTGGCAGTAATATGACTACTGGTACTCCCATCATGGCTTTTTGTTTTTCCTGATGCTGATATTTTAGGTAGATAATAATAATCTGTCTGTTTTGCTCTAAGGTTTTCAGCCTCTAATTCTAACGCTTTTATTTGAACTGGATTAGAATTTTCTAATACTCGGTTAATAAAGGTTTGAAAGTTTTCTGTGCCTTGATTGGCAAAACTATAACTTGTTGATAGTAAAGTTAATAATAAACCTAATGTGATAGGGCGCATATACTTAATCCATTGATAATAAGGTTAAAAGTTTCTTTCTGCTCTCAATGGTGTTTTCTTTTAGCCATTGCGTAGTTTGGTCGATTTTTAATATTTCTTCTGATATTTTCTCATTTTCATTTCTTTTGTTTATTTTTTCTTCTAATAAGTAAACCGCTAATTTTCTTTTCCAGTCGTCATCAGCGTCTTTTATTGACTGTAAAACGGCTAAGTGGTCTTGTACAGTGTTGGATAAAGTTAGGAGGTGTGACGAAATATCGGTCACAAGTTCATTACTTTCAGTCACAGAAATCATTTTTTGCGCTATAGTAATATTCACTTTCTGTAATTTGTTTAGGGTTTCTTGAATGTGATTAAGTTCTTCTGAGTAATTTACAGATGTCTGTTGTGCAGTTTTTTTATTTTCTTTTTGGTAAAAGAAATGAAAGAAATTCAAACTAACTAATAGCAAAACTGAAATAGAAACACCAAGAATGGACGTTAAGAATGCAAAAGACATTGAATTCAGTGCCATTGAGATAGATGAAATCATAGCATTCATTTTTTCTGAGATATCACCTTCTCCCCCAAGTGATGCTGAGATAGCAGTGATCATCCCTGTTAGGCCAATAAATGTTCCAATTAACCCTAATGATACCGTGACAGATGCAGATAATTTAGTTTGGTTTGAAAGCAATGTATAGTTGCTTTGTTTACTTTTATTAAAAAATCGATGAAATAAGAAGATAATTAAAGGGTAAATATAAATCCCAATCATCGTGTAGCTTATTTCAGGAGCAAGTAATAGACATTGCTGAACCATTTCACGTACTGATTGTAATAAAAAACAAGCGAGAAACGTTGCAGCATAAAAAAATAATCCAAGATAGTACATGTTATTTGTAATCCCAATAAATACATGAATTCCAACCTGGGCAATGTTCACTTGTTCCTTGTTTTAGAACAACCTCTTTATTTATTCCCAGATTTTTAATTAGTGATGCCATATAAAGAAGGTTATAGATGTTTTTTTCTTTACTGTGGCTGACTTTATCATTGATATAACCATTGATAATGATTTTTTTACTTTTGTTTTTAATTATTTCTTGTTTTATTAAAGGAATTTCACTTTTTGATAAATGAATGCCGCCTTTAAAATAAATTCGTTTATTTGGTATGTCTAATTTTGTTTTTTCAAAGTTTAGTTCTCCATAGTGAATATAAGTTTCTGCGGTTTTCATTCCGCTAAAAATAAATACCATAGAAACTAGAATAATTATGCATAATGTTCCACTTAGCCCATCAACCATTGGGGCGAGTTCTTCATCAGAGCTATCGTCATCGTTTTCCATATCTGATTCTTTCATTTTAGAAACAACGTTATTAATTCATGCTCATATTATAGTCGCTATTGCAATGAACTCACTTGAATTTGAGCTCAAAAAGAAAGGATGTCAGGCCAAATTATATTAGAAGGCGTTTTATTTTTAATTAAATGGATATAATTGTTTTTATTAACGCCAGCATGTGAGTATTCGCTGATGACCTCATTTATTAATATAATGATATAGAACATGAAAGATAAAACTATCACAGATAAATTAAAAAATATAGAAATCCAAAAGTTTAAAGTTCAAGGACTTGATTTAATTATCACTAAGCCAGATGGCTCTATTGAGAACATTAAAAATGGGTTGTCAGAAGTTATTTTAGGCAATATGACATTATCGACTGAGCAGGGGGCGATTCTTTCACAAGATGAAATTCTATCCTCAATAACCTTAAATGTGGGCGCCGATGCCGTTTATATCAAAGAGCAATTAACGAGTGATATCGTTGAATATGCAGATAATCAAGCCTCAAAAAATAAGAGTAAACAAATAGATGATGACGAGCAGCAAGATGATAATCGGCAAGATGATGAACAAAGTTTCAGTAAAAAATTGGCAGAATTAAATCAAAAAAATCAACAATTAGAAAAGACACTTCAGACCTTGTCTTCAGAGAAAGATGAAAAAGAAGTGTTATTAAGCTCATCACTGACAAAGCTCGCTGAAGCGAAAAAACAGCTAAATCAAAAAAGCAAAGTAGAAAAAGTACCAGTAGAAGACAGCGACTTAACCTTCTCTCCACCATCTGCACCTGTCGCTATGCCAACAAGTTCCTCATCATCATCCACTCAGTCTGCCAATAAACCATCTGCAACGCCCCAAATAGCTAAACCGATGGCACAGGTTTTTATTCAGGGAAAATTAAGCGAAGAGTCCGACTCAGGTAAAAAGGGCGATAACATTACGAATATTAATACACCAACATTTATGGGTGTCGTTTCTCTCGATAGTCAGGCTTATCTAACGATTAATGATCATAAGTACCCTATAACCGCGGATAAAGACGGGAAATGGTCATTAAAAATCACAGAACCGTTAGAAGATAAAATATATGAATATTCATTAGTAGCCTCCTCCGGTGATGGCAAACCTGTCACCGTGAGTGGTCAATTTGAAGTGGACACTCAGCTTGATAACCTCTCTGTTAACCTTGATAGGCATTCGGATATTGAAACGACTGGGGGAAGGCTAACGAATAAGCAAGTTCCTACTTTTGCAGGAAAAGCTGAAGCAGGGAGTTCGGTAACGCTAACGATTTCAGGGCAAACATTATCGACAATTGCTGATGATAAAGGGGTATGGCGAATTACAGTCGAGAAGCCACTGTCTGATGGTGTACTAGCTTATCAAGTTACTGCAGTGGATACAGCGGGTAACCAAAAAACCATCACTGAGAGCGTTACCATCAAAACATCAAAACCCGATGCTAGTGTACTGCTTGATGACTCAGCGGTTTTCTTGACCAATAAAGTCAAGCCAACGCTTACGGGGAAAACAGATCCCAATTCCAATGTTATCGTTAAGGTGGCTGAAAAAGAGTACCTCACCAAAGCCAATGAGCAAGGCGATTGGTCACTCACCATCACTGATAACCTAGCAGATGGCTCACATGTATTAAACGTTACGGTAACAGACAATGTAGGGAATCAGGGTATATTTATCCAGAGTCTATTGGTAGATACTACCTCACCCGCCGCACAAGCGACACTGACCGAAAGCAGTGACTCGGGGCTCAAAGGCGACCATATCACCCAACAACAAGCGGTGACCTTGGCAGGGAGCACCAAACCCCAATCGACGGTTGTTATCCAATTTTCGGGGCAGGAGTACAGCACCATTGCAGACAAAGACGGGCAGTGGCAAATAATGTTGCCTGCGGTGGATAAAGACGGCAAGTATGATTATCAAGTGAGCGTGACCGATACCATTGGAAATGTTGGCACATCCAACCGGCATTTTACCGTAGATACGCAGGTGGATAGCCTATCGGTACAGCTAGATACGCAGTCGGATAGCGGTAATATTGGCGATAACATCACCAACGAGACCCGCCCGCATTTTTCAGGCAAAGCGGAAGCAGGCAGCCTTATCGCGTTGACGATTGACGGGCAGCAGTTGAATACGACGGCGGATAGCCATGGTGAATGGTCGGTAGTGGCGCAAAACATACTCGCCGACGGCGTTTATGATTATGAAGTGAAAGCCACGGACGTGGCGGGCAATAGCGCGGTGGTTACAGAGTCTGTGCAGATAAAAACCACCTTGCACCCGACGACGTTACAGCTTAATAACCAGTCGGATTTTATCACTAGTCAATTGACGCCAACGTTGTCTGGGCTGAGTGAGGCAAATGCCAAAATCAGCATCGCGATTGATGGAAAAACATATTCTACGCAAGCAGACAGTCAAGGGAATTGGTTGGTGTTGATCACCTCACCACTCACGTTAGGAAGTCATTCACTCAAGGTGCAGGTTATTGATATTGCGGGTAATAGTGAGAAAATCAGTGAAATACTGCATATCGATACCACCTCACCCGCCGCACAAGCGACACTGACCGAAAGCAGTGACTCGGGGCTCAAAGGCGACCATATCACCCAACAACAAGCGGTGACCTTGGCAGGGAGCACCAAACCCCAATCGACGGTTGTTATCCAATTTTCGGGGCAGGAGTACAGCACCATTGCAGACAAAGACGGGCAGTGGCAAATAACGTTGCCTGCGGTGGATAAAGACGGCAAGTATGATTATCAAGTGAGTGTGACCGATACCATTGGAAATGTTGGTACATCCAACGGTCAGTTCATTGTCGATAGCAATATTACACTGACCGCACATTTAGATCCTGCAAGCCAAGAAAACCCGAATACTTCGGTGACTTATTTAAAAAGACCACAAATTAGTGGCGAAGCTGACCCCGAAAGTAAAATTACGGCTGAATTCAAAGGACAAATTAAAACAGTTTATGCCGATAGCCAAGGAAAATGGTCTCTGATTTTTGATGTTGATGCAGATGTCGGTATGGATAATCACTACAAGATCACCGCAGAGGATGCGGCGGGCAACCAAGATACAATCAGTCAGAGTTTCACGTATCAACCCCCATCAGTGGGAGGTGGGGAAGCTGAATTTCCGATTCTTGTCGCCACATTAGACGCTGCGAGTGATAGTGGAAAGAAAGGTGATTATATCACCAATATTACAGCCCCTAAGTTTACAGGGTTCGCTACAGCGGGGGCTAAAGTGACACTGATCATCGGGAATGAACGCTTTTCTGTATTCGCTGATAACGTGACTGGAAACTGGGAAATTCAAGCCAAAGAGCTTGCGGAAGGAAATAACTCGTATCTTGTGACGGCTGAGCACCCGACAAATGGGCAAACAAAGGATATTTCTGGAAATATCTTTATTGATACGATATCCCCCGTATTAGCTATTGAACTCAGCACAGAAACGGATACCGGAACCAAAGGAAACTTTATTACGGCACATCGTAAACCTGTATTTACCGGAAAAAGTGAACCGGGGAGTGAAATTACCCTGAAACTAAATAATGAATTGGCTTCAACAGTTGTTGATAACAATGGTTTCTGGAATTTAGCTTTACCCAATGAATTACCGAAAGATTTTATTGGTGATTATAAAATTACTGTTACGGATACGGCAGATAATCAATTCGAAAAAATAGGCACGCTGACGATAAATGATAATCCACCAAAGATAATAAATGCGGCTTTGGCTTCACAGTGGAGCCTAGGTAAATTTCATGGTGATAAATCGACTAATGACTTAGAGGCAACTTTTACAGGAAAAGTAACCCCAGGTTCAAGTTTAAAGTTTAAATTTAGACTGAGTAAGAAAGTTGAGCATATTTTTCCCATTACCAATATTGATAACGAGGGAAATTGGTCTTTTAGTTTGCCTCCCGGTTTTCTTGTCGCTGATCGACGTTATGATCTTGACCAAATGGTGTTGGTTGCAACTTCATCATCAGGAATAGTGACAGAGCAATCGATTGAAGAAAAAGGCATTCAAATCAAGGACAGTGTTTTAAATGTGACATTTCAAGTGGCCGCAGAGTCGAGCAGTACCGGAGAAATCAATAGTTCACTGAGTTCAAGCCGCTCGCCAAAGCTACAGGGAACGATTTCTGGGGCGTCGGATCGTGATGAACTCTCGGCCTCTATAATGATAGGAGGTAAACAATATAACGTTCTGCTAACGAATGGACGTAAAAAATGGGATTTTAAAGTCCCCGATGATGTTCAGCTTCCTTTAGGCGAAGTACCTTATACCTTAACATTTAAAGATGTTTATGGTTCGGTAAGGGAGTTTTCTTCTTTCGTCACAATTAGTGATTTTAAGTTTTACCTGGACCCAGATACGGATTCTGGGCAACACGGAAATCATTATACCAACCATAAGCACCCAGTTTATAAAGGAAAAATAACCCCAGGTGGCATAATTTCAGCCAAGGTGAATGGTAAAAATTACTCGATCCAAGCAAATGATAAAGGGGAGTGGCACTTTGAGGTACCAGTTCAAGGTGATGGTATTTATCATATTACCTTTGTTCAAGATGATGGTGGCCTTATGACAGCGCAAACGACACTCAACATCCTGACTAAGGCACCAACATTTAATGATTTTCATGTTGTTGATAAGCAGGTTCATGCGGGGACGCAAGTTGCGAATGTAACCAATCCTAAACTGGTTTTCACTTATCATGGAAACATGGATTATTACCTGATAAACGTGAATGGGAAAACGACTCGGCATAGTAAGCTACAAACTAAATATAATGGTTCTAAAACGGTGTTTGCTAATGAGCTAGCGTTACCTGATGGTGAGCATGTGGCAAAAATAACGGCATTTGATATCGCCGGTAATAAAACTGAGCATGAAGTGATTATTAAAGTGCTCAGTGATGAGTCCGGTAAGACGACACCAAGTATTGAATTTGGAGTGAATGGTAAACAACTAATTTCTGAAAAAGACGGCAAATTACTTTTTAACCAGAATGACTTAACACTCACGGGTACTACAAGCGTCGCGAGTCTGGTGAGCATCAAAGATGCAAATGGAAAAATACTGGGTACAACGAAGGCAAATAGCCAAGGGAGTTGGCAAATAAAATTACCCAACGACATTGTTCCTGTCGATATTAAGGATGGTGAAAGTATTAAATTATCGGTTAGTGCAAAGGACTTAGTTAGTCGTGAAACGCAGTTTGAATTTGATTTAGTCTATGACATCTCCCCTCCTGAATTAACTGCAGTCTTAGACGATCCACTAACAAGTGATGGAATTATTCATGTTAGCCAACCCTCATTTAGTGGAACAACCAAAGCTAACGCGCAAGTACGCTTGACGATCAATGGAAATATTCATCATACGGCCGCGGACCACGATGGTAACTGGCAAATTAAACTATCGGATAAGGAAGCACTGGCTGAGGGGGCTTACTCTTATGAAATCGAAGCGCATGACATTCTTGGCCAAACTAGCATGCAACCTATATCGGGCAATTTTACGGTAAAAACTATCGCTTTGGCGACGGGGGAGCTAACGGCAGACTCAGGTATTCAGGGGGATAACTGCACCAATGTAAATAAGCCGATATTTAGCGGCATGACTGAACCAAATGCGACAATTCGATTAGTGTTTGATAATAAAGTGGCCTCAGCTTTTGAAACCATTGCTAATGAAAAAGGGGAATGGTTAATTCACGTTAATACTGAATTGAGTGAAGGTATTCATGATTATGTGATTTTTGCGATTGATAATATTCAAGGTCTTAAAGGCCAAGTTTCAGGGCAATTGATGATTGATACATTAGCGCCTGAATATCTTATTGGTGGTGCGGTGAACCCTACGGACTCTACCATTGAACAGAATATTTTAACCTGTCTGACGACGCCGACTCTTGCTGGGATTACAGAGCCTGGTGCTTATTTGGAAATCACAGTGGGTCAAGATATCTACAAGAATATCCTTGCTGATAAACAGGGGGAGTGGAGTTTTACGTTAACAGAACCACTAATAGACGGTACACATGATTATCATATAAGGGTAACGGATATTGCGGGGAACCTAGGGACAAGCAATTTAACCGGAAAAATTACTGTTGATACTCAAGCGCCAGAAATTTTAGGTGGGCTAGATGCCACCACTGACTCAAGCCATAAAGGCGATAATATAACGAATATTAATACGCCAAAATTTAGTGGGGTCACAGAGGCTGGTGCAGCTATTGAGCTTGAAATTGACGGTAAAATTTATCAAGGGATGGCAGATGCAAAAGGAAAATGGACGATATTTGTAACTGATACCTTGATTGATAAAACCTATGATTATCGTATTGAAGTCAAAGATGCGGTGGGGAATAGTAAGGCGCTGGTAGGACAAATGACGGTTGATACCACTGTCCTTGAGCTTGCAGGTAGCTTAGATGTAATAACTGGCATCAGTGAAAAATGTAATGATATAACCAATATTAATACGCCAAAGTTCAGTGGGATAACTGAGCCTGATACTAAAGTATTTTTAACAATTGATAGTCATACCTATGAACAAAAAGCGAATGAGTCAGGGCAATGGGATATTTCGGTGGCAAGCCCATTAGTAGATGGGGGGTATGATTATGAAATTAATGCATATGACAAAGCGGGAAATCAGGCGCAGTTAAAAGGGAATATTACTATTTATACTGAGTTACCTGATGCAACTATTACACCCGCTCCCCATATTGATATACCCCAGATAGATACCACAATGATTCAAGTGGATGTAGATAATCACTATTTCTAGTTAAATTAGAGCCCTACCATGGACAGGTAAGGCTCGAATACTTATTTAAGAATGCTAAAGGATCAGTAATAAATTCAGTAATAAATTAAGACAAAGAATGAGGAATGTTTGATTGTGCATGAAAACTTTTAAATGCCAGTAAAAAATAAGGCACATCATCATAGCCGACTTCTTGGGCAATACGTGTCATAGGCATATTTTCTGTTTTCGATAATATCATCGCTTTATTCATTCGTGACATTAAGCTAATTTTAGAAAAACTGGTGTATTCACTGGCCAGTCGCCGTTTAAGTGTTGAAGAACTCATATGGAGTTTTTTCGCGATAGTATCTAAAGTATGGCATTGCTTACCAGCACTATGAAAAATTAAGTCATATACTTTATCTTTTATCGAAATATTTATTGATGCATATAATGTAGGGATAAATTCATTCACCAGTAAAAAAAATGACAAAATAAAACCCAAATGAATATGAATAATATCCTGGTTGGCAGTTGAGTTAACTTCTTTAATGGCAGAGTGAAATACATCTTCAATAATTGGGTTTTCTTGTAAGTTAGTACAACAAATTTGACCTATTGAAGATGTTTTTTTCTTATGAATAAATAATGCAGATTGTTGTTGATAAAAGGATTTTAACATGTCTGTGGTCATTGGAAGTACATCTACAGCTAGCAGATTTTGACTATCACGATTAATTATCTCAATTGATGCTCCTTTAGGGAGAAAACAAATATCTGAGGCTGTCAGTTTTTGCCATGGGCCTTCTTCTATTCGCATGTCAATTTCACCCGAGCTCAGTTTAAAGAGTAGGGAGTGAGTTAGATAAAAGCTATTTTTTATTTTATTTGATAGACCTTCAATACAGGTATGAAACGATTTTACACAGAAATTAGTCGACATTTTTTGAACCTAAATAAATATTACCTACGATTTAGACCGTAAAATTATTCTGGTTGTGTCAAAGAATTGTTCACGGTTTCCATTTTTTAACAACAAACCCTGAGCTTGCATAAGCTGCAAAGTGGTTTGCTATTACCTCCTTGTTTTATAAATCGCAGCGTATAGCGATGTGGTTTACTAGAAGGGACGCAGGGATACTAATTTTATGCGGTGTACATTGATTTAATTAATGGTCACGATTTTTTATGTTTTTTAGAAGGAAAAATAAATTCGTAATTAGTCAGTAGTATTCCGAGAGTGATGTTTTTAATTTGTTGTTTTTATTTGAAATAATTATTTTAGCTTTAAAATTGGAATTGGATTTTTAGAGTGACAAAAAGATAAGTAAGAAAAAAGCTAAAGTGAAATAGCCACTATTAGGCGATAAATATTAAAAATAGTAGTAAATAAAAAGGCAGGGTACGTTGAAAATACCTCTGCCTTATCGTGCATTGAGTCAGTAATTAATTTAATATTTGGCTTAACTGACTATATAAACCTTGAGCACTCTTTTTGTACCCTTCAACAGAAAGGTGAACATTATCTGGGCGGGCTAAATCTTGAGCTGCCCATGTGCGAATTGAACAAGGGCCACCCATAAAGGCTTGCCAGTCCCAAAATAACGTATTTTCCTGAGCAGCAACCGTCTTTTGAATTTGTATCACACTCATTAGATTCACAGGCATTTGAGCTTGGCAACTAGCTGCATTATTAAATTTAAGTGAATCATTCGGGCCGATAAGCAAAATAACGCTGTTAGGCATTTGTTGGCGAATTAAGCGGATTTTAGCGCGTAAATTTTGCTCATAAGCGGCTAAATCTAACGTATCATTAAAAGCTTCATTGGTTCCATAAGCTAAAATCACCATATCAGGCGACATTTGCGCTAAAGTTTCGCTCCATTGTGGCTGCCATTTATCTGCCATACTTAATGTTGCACCATTGAGCCCAAGTGCTGAAAGCATCACTCCTGGTTTTTGTGAACGCACTAACCACCCACCAATTTTTAACCCATTACCTTTATTAACAGTAACCTGAGCGGGAAGTTGGGTATTTACAGGGGATGAAAATACCCACTGGTTACCCGTGGCTGGCAATGCAACACTGGGAGAAACAGCAGGAGCGACACGCATTTGTGAATCACCTGCGCTTTGATAGAGAGTCTGTAGCTGGTAAGCCCCTAGCGCCGGCTGTAAAGGCTTAAGCACCACTTTGCTGTTGGCAGCTTGTGGTTCGGCAATTAGCCCACCAAGTGGGTAATCAAAGCGCTCATCTTTACGACTGGAAGCCAGAGACCATTCTTTCTTTTCACTCATACGGTTAATGGTTGCGGTACGTTGTCCCGGTACTGAAATAGGTGGAATGAAGCCTGGGCCCGCATCCCCATAGCGTTGCTGGAACAAGGCTCTCAAATTGCCACTGAAAAAGTCAGCGGCGGTGTGTGAGTCACCAATTTGGACGATATGCACTTGTTGGTTGCCTTGGCGTAGCTTTTTCGCCAACAGTGGCAAATTAGGTTCGGCGTTATTGATCAACTGCCCTTGTGCAACCGCAGGCTGGCCTTTGGGGAGGCTAGTCGTACGTGTTTTGTCTGATGTGTTCTGGCAAGACAATAAGCCCAGCGATAAAAGCGCAATCACGCTACCCGCCAATATTTTGGACTTAGCTTGACACAGTTTGTTCAGTTTCATGAGGTTCCTTTTCTTCCTCTTCTTCGAAATGAATGAGTGAGAATACTTTTTCAGCAATCAATTGTTGGCCTTTTCCGCTGAAATGGATCCCGTCACCACTTCGCAATTTAATTGTACTGCTTGCATCACCGATATAGTCAGAATAGGTATCGCCTTTATATTTAAAGACATCATTGACAGAAAAGTAAATTTCGCCGTTATCCTCAACTTCAGATTGGTAGAGGCTACTCAAGAATTTCATACCATCGGAGAGCGTATTTTTACGCATATTAGGGGGGCCAACCCAAATAACATCAACATTGTGCTGGCGAGCGGTCGATATTATATCACTAATCCGTTCACGGTACACTTTTTCCCAATCTTCACTTTTAAATTTGACGTATTTATAACCCGTTTGTGGTGGCATATCCCAAGGGTCATTAGGGCCTAAAAAAACGACGAGAACCTTAATGTTCGGGTTATCATTCAATGCCTTGGCAATGGTTTGTGGCCAATTGAAAAAGCGTGGATATGCTAATCCTGTACTTTGTTTGCTTAGATTAATGCTATCAATATTATATTTTTTCAAGAGCATGTTTTTAACATGTGGAGCAACACCTTGCATCATGGAGTCCCCCGCAAACAGAACTTGTTGGCCTTTTTCGATATTGGCAACATGTTTTGGCACGATTGGCTGATCTGTTTTGATAGTAAAACCACCAAAGTTAATTTTGGGGTTTTTCTCCCTAGCTTGTGGCCGTTTCAGGCGTTCAGGGAAGGTAATCGATAAGCTTTCAGCTGGGTAAACATAGCCATTCACAAAATGAAGACCAACTTGAAACCCGGTGGGAAAACTGAGTGCTTTGTCTTTATTGGCCAATGCGATTTCTGCCGCTTGCTTGTCCTCTTGCGCTTTTTGCCCTGATGCGTAGTAAGTAAATAGGCTTCCAGCCTCAAGTGCACCATCATGTAAATAAGCTCCGTAATCCCAGATAGGATTACCCGACATTTTTGCCCATGGGGTATCTTGATGATATTTCTGCTGCCAAAATCGTTCTAGTGAGCTTTGATTCAACCAAATTAATAATAGGCCGGCAACGAGGACAATAAATAAAATCTGCCCAACCTTGATGAGGGTATTTTTAAACTCAGAAGTTAGCATAAATAAACCCCGGCATACCTGAAGGAGAAAGCATAAACATAATGGTTAGAATAATCGCGAGCGGAATAGGGTAATAATACCAAGGAATAGTTTGGTATTTTTTCGCCACATAATGGTAGCCTTGTACAAAATAAGGGTAGGTAATCAGTAGTAGCCAAAATGCGACTAATAATCCCAAGCTTGCATTAATAGAAGCGATAAAACCAGATGCAGTGATTTGATTCACTATTAGCAGTGCATCATCAAATGAGGCACTACGAAAGAAGATCCAAGCAAAACAGACGAAATGGAAAGTAATAATACGCGAAACCCAAACTGATAATGTTTTATTAGGGATCACTTGAGTCCATCCTAATTTTTCCATGCATAAACTCTTAAGATTGAGTAATACAATCCCTAATCCATGAATGGCTCCCCATACCACAAATGTCATTGCAGCACCGTGCCATAACCCTGAAATGACCATAGCAAGGAATACATTAGTGTTCATACGACTAAAACCTTTGCGGTTACCGCCAAGGGGAATATAAATGTAGTCGCGAATAAAGGTTGATAAGCTGATATGCCAGCGAGCCCAAAACTCTTTTAAATTTGCAGCTAAATAAGGCGCATTAAAGTTAACAGGAACTCTAAACCCTAATAATAACGCGATGCCCGTCACCAGGTTGGTATAACCAGAGAAGTTAAAGTAAATATTCCAAGCATACGCATAGGTTGCTATTAGAATCTCTCCCGCACTGTAACCCACAGGGGCATCAAAGACAGGGTTTACAAAATTTTCAGATAAGTAAGAGCTAAATAAAAACAATTTCACCAGTGCTAATGAGATAAGCAATATGGCTTTTCGAGGATCTAAAACCTCACGGCTTTCAGCTTGTATTTGAGGAAGAAAGTTCTTCGCACGATTGATTGGTCCCGCAACGATACTTGGAAAAAATGCAAGGTATAGTGTCACGTCAAAGAAATCAGCTTTAGGAATTTCTTTGCGGCAAACCGATACGGTATAGCTTACCGAGTGGAATACATAAAAGGAGAGGCCAAGAGGTGCGAGTATCTCCAATATAGGAAGGCCAACACTAAAACCAAATTTGTCGAGTGTTTGCTGGATAGTCTCTTGGAAGAATGAGTAATACTTAAAAGTGGTAAAGAAACCAATAATGACGGCGGTAAGAATACCGTATATCCATCGACTAGAGAGCCAATTAGTTGCCACATTGGTAAGCAAATAAATGATCAGTGTGTAGCTAAATAAAATATAAGCAAAGTCAGGGCTAAATGAATAAACAAAAAAATAGCTAGCAGTGATTAATAAGCCATTCTGTAGTTTTGCACTGGGCTGACAACCCCAATAAATAAGAAAAAAAATTAAGAAAGAGCCAAGAAACTCAAAAGAGAAGAAATTCATATTAGACTCAAAGATGTTAATTATTTTGTTAGAAGGTGAGGGTATATGATATTTGATCTCTTTTTCTATGCAATCAGAATATTGCTTGTCATATTGCTCGTCATATTTCGAATGGTGACTTTGTTGGCTACGTTCAGCTACCCTAGTCACATACTTATGTATGCTCCTAGGGATAGCCTCTCTTGCCGCCTCGCCACCACTCGAACTATTTAGAGCAATGGCATAAATCTAAAATAACGAATAAAAGCCATTAAAAAACAAGTAATGCTTTTGATTGGCAGTAGGGAACCTCTCTTGTCGCCTTGCCACCACTTGAACTATTTAGAGCAATGGCGTGAATCTAAAATAATGAATAAAAGCCATTAAAAAACAAGTAATGCTTTTGATTGGCAGTAGGGAGCCTCTCTTATCGCCTTGCCACCACTCGAACTATTTAGAGCAATAGAGTCAACCTAAAAAATAATAAAAAAATCCACTTAACGAAGTGGATTTTTTATGTCTTGTACCTGGTGATACAAAATTAAATGCGAGTGGCTGCTCTTTGTTGAGCTTGTGTAATCAATTCTTCATTACTCGCGTACATCTCTTGTAAATAGCGGTTATAGGTTGAACCTAACTCTGAATATCCTTTCATATCATTGATTAGCTTTTTAGTATCTAGCTCATCTTTTGATAGACGTTGCTTTGCTCGTGAAGTACGTAGTGACTCATAAGCATTATGGGTATTCATGTTCTTCATGTAAGCAGTTACGGTATCTTCTACAGAAGCATAGGAAGAATAGCCTTTGACTTTCCCTTGCTTAGTTTGGCAGCCGCTACCGCAGCGCATACCAAATAAATTACCGTTTTGCAGTGCGAGTTGTGAAGTACCCCAGCCAGACTCTGTTGCTGCTTGTGTTGCAACTAAGTGCGTTGGCATGATGTCGACACGACTCAATAGTTTGTCCCAATTTAAACGTTTTGGGTTACTACATTTCATACCATAACTATTACAGATTTGCTCAAGACGGCGCAATTCTTGGGCGCTCCACTTCTTGTTAGCTCGTACTGATAACAACCAAGTACGTTCAGCCATGATCTGCTTATTCACTTTTTCAATAACAGGGACAACCGTTTTCAAAAATGCTTTCTTTCGAGGTGTACCAGAAGGGTATTTACGTAAATCAGGGAGTGAGGTTTTAGCCTGACTTACATTCTGTTGCACAGTTTTATTAGTATACTCTTTATTGAGCATTGTGCTGGTACTGGTGGAGCCCATACTCAGGCTCGAAAATAAAAGTAAAAATAAGAAAGCGAAGACGGCGTTTGTCCTCATCGTTCGAGAGGGCATTTGCTTCTCCTAAGTATCTCTGAACAAAATTCGAGCGAATATTAGCAGATTAATTTTTTACGAGCTACATTTATCCGGGTGACATTAGGGAAATTTCTGTATTATTTTGTAGGCTTTTTTATATTATTATGAATCAACTGATTTTAAATGGTGTAAAGTTTCTATTGGTATATTTTCATATGAAGAATGATTAATTAAACTGTTTATTTCCGCAGTGCCCACGCTTGACTTAAGTTAAATTCGAGCAAAAAGCATACAATTCATGTAGTTATTATAAGGTTATTTTGTCTGAAAAATAAGCAGTTAATAGGCTATTTATTAACCAAAATGAGATCTCCATCGTTTTATTAAAGCCTATCGAGGAGACAAAAGTGAAATTAGATTATTATCTGCAAATGAGTAAAAAGTGACATTTACCTTAGTTTTTAAGTGCAACAATGTCAGAGTAAAGTCCTATAGGATGAGTCATATGGATATCTCAAATAGGCCTTAAGGTTTTAAAATTTGTTGCAGTAAATCTTGTTGCTTCGCATCTTCCGCCAGCTGTGGAAAATCTGCCACTGTCCAATAAGAGGTTGGTTTGGGGAGCTGTTTCATGTTACCAGTAGGGAGCAAACGCAGTTGTGCGAGTAATGACAAATCATATTTGAGATAGCGATCAGGCAACGTTAAAAATAAGCTTTCAGATGGCATAATTTGTGGGGGCATCAGAGGATAACGTTGGTCACTTGTTTGGTAATCCCTTGTTAAAACAAGAAATTTCTCCGGTACTCTACGGTAACTGTTCCACCATAAGCCATCTACGCTATCAAACATTTTGCGGGTTATACTTTTTTCTTTGCTACCTAGCCGCTGAAGTGCTCGTGGAAGAATATTTTCCATTGATTGAGAATAAGTGGCTAAAGAGTCTGCTCGGCCTTGTAGTATCAAAGTTAAGGCGAGACGGGAACCAAGTAAATTTGAGTACAGGTCTTCAGGGGAAAATGCGGAAATCCCTTCGGAAAATCCCGGTACAGATTGATAACCATACCACTGCGCAATTTCATGCCATACTGCGAGCTGGAAAGCTAATTTTGCGGCTAAGTAGGCGCTTAGGGTATAACGTTGTTTGGCAGATTGTGGTGGTTTAAATGCACTGAAATGAATTTGTCTATCCGCCAACTCTTCACTAAGTGACAGCGACCATTGTTGGCCAAGGCGTGGGTAAATTTGGCTAAATAAGTAAAAAGTATAATCTGCAGTATCTCTGACATGGGAAATATCAATAAACCCGCTTTTATCCGTATAGAGTAAGCCTATTTTTTCATTACTGAGCCCCATTAATGCCGCAGAGGCACCTAAAAAGCTGTCATTATAATGATGTTCACCGAGGCTATCTGCTTCAACGATATTATCGATAGTGTAAAATGGGACTGGTAATCCCCACAGTTCAGCTTGCAAGTTGTAGCCAAAAGCGCAGCAAGCGCGCAAACCTTGTGGAGGAGCTAAGGAAGCAACCACAGGCCAAGCTTGTGAGGCCGCTTCAAAAGTATAGGGGGTAATTACAGGCTCAATGGCAGGCAATTCCAGTTTGTCATGACTTTGGCAGGCGGCTAATAAAAGCGCAATCCCCATTGCCAGAACCCATTTGAACATTAAAATGCCTCCCCAACCTGAAAATAAACCCCTGTGCTGTTGCGGCCGACACCTAAATCCAAGCGAACATTCATTCTTGGTTTAAATTCAAAACGGTAGCCAACACCTACGGTGGGCAACCAATGCCTTTGGCCTAAGTCGGATGCAGTATCGCTCATGGTTCCTGTGCCTAACCAACCAACAACGCCATGGCGCCAATCGAGTTTATGGCGGAGTTCTATTTGGCTGGTGAAAATATTGTTATCGCGATAACGGCCTTCGTAATACCCGCGCATGCGGTTACCATTACCAAGTAATGATAGCTGGTTCCACGGTACATTTCCGCTTGAAAACCTTGCATAATTGTCGAATGCAATAACAGTCTCTTCGGCTAAGGCATGGTAATAGGCATATTGTAATTGGGTGGTTTGGAAGCGTGTATCGCTACCGAGGCTAGGTGTAAAATAAGTATAAACGGCCTCAAAAGTTTGACCATGATGGGCATTGGGCAGGAAATCTCGTGTGTCATAACTGTAATATGCACTGATGCCTGAATTTAACACCGAGCGACCCCCAATTGACTTGGAGAAATACTGTTTCGCACCATCATCAGGATCGCTGGCATTGATTGATGAGAAGTTCCAACCGAGCCCGACATAAGTAGAATCAGCCAGTTGGTATAAGGCTCTTGGAGTTATTTGGAACTCTTGAGAATGGTACTTTTCTTTGTTGTGATCGTTTTTCCCTGCAGAATATCCCTTACCCCAATAATAAGTGGGAATATTGTTAATGGTGCCGGAAACAAATAACCGCCACTGGTCGTTATCAATAAAATTATAATTGGTAAAATTTAATCCAAATGCGCCGGTCGACGATGCAAAACCGCTTAATCCAATAGAAGATGGCTGGGTTTGTTTATCTTCTTTATCTATTCGATATAAACCAACCAGTGCGGTGCCAATACCAATGCCCATTTCGGGGGTATAAAATGGTCCTGGCAATATGCCCCAATCAACAGTTTTACTTTCATCAAAGCTATTTTCCCCACCGAGATCGTTTAGCCAGCCATCGATTTGCTGGCGGTCAGGAAGAAAATCTGCTTTAGCAGGAAAAATAATAAAAAGGCTGAGCAAGGCCAGCCTTTGAATAATTGCCGAATGCCACATTAAAAACGGAATTCTCCAGATACAAAGAAGGTATTACGGTTATTAAAACCGAATTCAGTGAGCACATTAAAATTACGCGTAAACTCGACACGAGCACCGACAGTATTATTCCATTTATGAGCAAGATGTTGTTTTACATCGAATTTCATGCCAGGGTCATCTAGGGCATTAATAAAACCTTGAAATGCCGGCGGTAAATCGAGTTTATTTACATTCCCTTTAAAGCGTTGGGTGATGTCTTGGTACATGGCACCAGTCCAAATTTGAATTTTTGTATCACCTTGCCCATCAATTAATGGATCAAAAGTGAATTGATAACCAATACGAGGGGAAATTATTAAAGCTTTAATGTCACCATCTAAAACATCAAGGTTAGTTTTGGTGTAGTTTAAATCTAATGTTGTGAAAAAGTCGTTATAACCTCCGGCTAAAGTAAAACCAGCACCATAAGTTTTTCCTTTGAAATCTAAATCAAAAGGTTGATCTTTAAGTAAAAAATCTAAGGATAAACCACCTAAACTACCGCCGTTTAATGTAGTATGTGATTTACCTTTAGTGTGGCCATATAACCCGTAAATGTTTAAAAAAGGAAAAATCCAAGAGTCTATCTTTAGAGTGTGTGTTTCACTTTTTTGTCGTGTGTGGCCTGCATCAATACTCAGCGCAGCGGCGGTATCTGGGTTTTTAGGCATAATAAACCCGATTCTATCCACCACAATATCTTGGCGCATATTCATATAACCATAACTTGCCCCAAATGGTTCCGGTAAATCATACCCTCGAGCACGGGCTTCATCGCCCCAAATCGGCAGTACTCGTGACTCTGTGGTAGAAGAACGAGTAATGCCGCCTTCGCTATTATTTTGTGGTACTCCAGATTCACTTACAGAGACTGAAAATAATGGACGATCGCTATCGGCAAAGCTCACAGACATGCTCATAATAGAAGAAAGGATCAGTGCAGTACTGAATTGAATGCGTTTCATAAAATTGGCTCAATATTTGGACAATAAAGAAGTGTAATAGATAAATTGTTATTAGTCGTACAGCGATGATTGGAATTCTATCATTAGAAATTTATTATTAGATGGCGCTTAATGCTTTTTTGTTGATAAGTTGAACTAAAGAAATGTGTGTTTATTATTTATTTAAGATGGCTATATGAAAGGGATAGAGCAGGTGCCGATATAATAAACAATACCGGCACTGAGCAGGCAAAAGGCTATTTTTTAGTTTGCTGATGAAACTTAACACGCTCATGAAAATAGGCTTTCAAATGGTCTTCTAATTGGTGAATTTTTTGTTCTAAAGCATCCACAAAAACGTCATCATTATTCATATCAAAAACACGCTGCATTGCGAGATCATCGACATATTCTTTTTGTGCCTTGGTTAAATCAGCCATATTTGAATTACCTTTATTGAAATAGGACTTTTGCTTCATCAATATAAAGCAAATTAAAGAAAGAGCATTATTGTGCCTCAGCCAATACCGTATGAAAAGTAGAATAACTGATTGTCGAATAATGATTATTTATTAACTTAGTTGCAATACGAAGGATCAAATCACAATCTCAGTTTGTTAAGAATAATCACAATATTCTTAATGAATATAAGCTGATATCCTCGCCACAGTCACTTATTAATAGGTCTGAAAATGAATAATAAACAACACTACCTTGATACCGCAGCAGGTGAGGGCGAGAAAGAAGCATCAATGATGGTTGCTATTCCTGGTTCTGAGCTGACGTCTTTATTACTTGAGCAGCGTTTAGAAGAACAAACTTATTTCACCGAGGGTGAGATAGATTACATTCCAGAGGATGGCGGTTTTTTCTTTAGCTGTAAAAAAGGTGAAGAAGAATTGCGTTTTTATATCGCTTTAGTGGATAGCGACCCTGAATATACCATCAACCCTTATTTTGCCACTGACCCAATTAGCCCTGAGCTGTATGCAGAAGCAAGTGCAGCCCCTCAAGCGGTGATTGTTGAGTGTTTATTTCAAGGGCAACCATTAGTCAATTATCTGCAGCAGCTAAAGGTCATTCAAATCTTGGTACCTGACTTATTACTGGGCTTGGATATTTCTGCCGCAGGGAAAGTGTTTACTCGTGAGTGGCTTAATTTCCAACTCATTGATGACTTGATGCCAAGCATTGACTCTCTGTATGTTGTTCATGCCATTTATGACCAAGAAGACAACGAAGACAAGCCAGAAGAAGAGCGTGCGCCGACCATGTATTGGTTCCACACGCACGGGTTGGCACGTTGTGGTTTGTCGGAAGCGGAAATTATTATACCGCACCCGATTGCTTCTTATTATGGTATTCCCGAACTGTTTTGGAGCTTCGTGAATAACAGCATTACTCACGGAAAAATCGTGTTTAATGAGCCGATTTTTATTGGACAAACCCAGGCGGGCTATGAATATTTAGTTGCAGTACCGTTTGAAGAAGGGCTGCTACATGTAGGTAAATCCACACCCATTGATGATTTAAAACCGCTAGAAGAGATGAGTTTCGAGTTTGGAGATGCATCATCAGAGCGTTTTATGGGAGATTGGCATGATAGAGACGAATCTCATCAACATCCTTCAGCCATGTTATTCCGTGTAACACAAGAAAACCCAACCTTAGAAAGCTTCTTTGAAGGGTTTGAAGATCAAAATGCCATGATGTTTATGCGTACTGACGAAGAAACGGCCGATATGTCCCGCAAAGCTAAGTTACGTTGGGAGTATTTCACTCATATGTTAGATAACTACGGGCCAAAACCGGTTGCTCAGAAGAAGGGTTTTTTTGCCAAATTCCTCGGTAAAAACGAGGAAACTGAAGACTCTGAATGGCGTTTTTTGGTGAAATGCGGTATTGGCTACCATGATGCGGAAGAAGATTTCGATGGCCATGAACATATGTGGTTTGAACCTGTTTCTTGGCATGGTGACCAATTTGAAGGGCGCTTAATAAACCATCCTTTTTATGTGCAAAATATGCAAGAAGGGGAAGTTTACCCATTAACACGTGATGATATTACGGACTGGACAATTTATTTCCAAGACGGTAGCTATACTCCGGATACGATATATAAACTGCTAAGTGGTACTCAAGTTCACTAACTCGTCATACTTCAAGCTGCATGGGTGTTGACTGCGCTCAGCCAAATCACATGCTTATTCAAGCTAGAGTACAAAGGTTTATGTTAGACTGGGCGCGCAATGCGCCCAATTTAATGATGAAAGTTTAACGCTATGAATGAATCCGAGCTTTACCAATATGCCTTATTTATGCTTTCCCGCCGTGATTACGGTAAAGCTGAGCTATTTGCCCGTATGAAACGGCGTATGTATGAAAAAAATGAAGGCATTATTGACGAGCCTTTAATTGAATTGGTGCTTGAGCGGTTAAGTGAGCAACATTTTCTTGATGATGACCGTGTCGCAGGGTTATTAATGCAAGGTTATCTGCGCAAGGGATACGGCCCATTGCGGATAAAACAAGAAATGCGGCAGAAAGGTTTTCCTGAAACAATTGTGGAAAAGCATTTTGCCACTTTAGATGTAGACTGGTTTGAAAAGGCCGCATGGGTGCGCAATAAGAAGTTTGGGGATAACATTCCTAAAGATTTTAAAGAAAAGAGCAAGCAAATTCGTTATCTGCAATATCGCGGCTTTTTTGGTGATATGATTTATGAGTTATTTAGTTAATCAATTTTCCTCTTTAATGTGAAAAACATTACATCGCTAAACAAAGCTGATTTTCCTATTCTTTATTAATATTTGGGGCTATCGGCTGTAAATGGGCGCCAAAAATAGATTTTTTATTTATTTCTCTTGTGTTTTAACGCATTTCTATATTAAAAATCATCTGCTGACATGATCATTGTCAGTGAATTTTGCTTAATAATTAGGCAGAGTAATTTTTTTTATAATTACAAAATAAGACAGGCAGGAGAAATAAATGATTGAGCTCTTAATCGGCGTTATTGTCGCCATTGGAGTTGGGCGTTATATCATAAAAGGATATTCCGCAACGGGAGTGTTAATGACCGGGGGTATTTTACTTCTGATCATTACCGCTATTATGGGAAAAAGTATTTTACCAGGTTCTGTTCCGACGACGGGGTGGCGTGTAACAGATATTTTGGAATACATAAAATTCCTATTAATGAGCCGAGGTGGCGACCTTGGTATGATGATCATGGTGCTATGTGGATTTGCATCTTATATGACTCATATCGGGGCGAATGATGTCGTGGTGAAAATCGCATCTAAGCCATTAAAAATGATCAACTCACCTTATTTGTTGATGGTTGCTGCTTATATTGTGGCATGTTTGATGTCGCTAGCTGTTTCCTCTGCAACCGGCCTCGGAGTATTACTGATGGCGACGCTATTCCCTGTCATGGTGAATGTCGGGATCAGTCGTGGTGCAGCAGCGGCAATCTGTGCATCGCCAGCGGCAATTATTTTAGCGCCAACGTCTGGTGATGTTATCTTAGCGGCAAAAGCAGCCGAAATGCCATTAATCGACTTTGCATTTAAAACGACCTTACCGATTTCTATCGCGGCAATTGTGGCAATGTCAATCGCCCACTTTTTCTGGCAGCGTTATCTCGACAGAAAAGAAAATGTCACAACTGAAATGTTAGATGTTAATGAAATTAAAACCCATGCACCTGCTTTCTACGCTATTTTACCTTTCACACCGATTATTGGTGTTTTAGTGTTTGATGGCAAATGGGCGCCTGAATTGCATATTGTTACTATTATTGTTGGCTGTATTATTTTGGCAGCAGTCATTGAATTTATTCGTAGTTTCAGCGCTAAACATGTCTATAGTGGCTTAGAAGTTTGTTACAAAGGCATGGCAGAAGCATTTGCAACGGTCGTGATGTTATTAGTGGCAGCAGGGGTATTTGCACAAGGTTTAAGCACGATTGGCTTTATTAAAGGGCTAATTGACCTTGCTCAATCATTCGGTTCAGGCGCTATAGTGATGATGATCGCACTGGTGGTGATCACGATGTTAGCCGCGATGACAACGGGTTCGGGTAATGCCCCATTCTATGCATTTGTTGAGTTAATTCCTCACTTAGCAAAACAAATGGGGGTCAATCCAGCTTATTTAGTGATCCCAATGCTGCAAGCCTCTAACTTAGGTCGGACTTTATCGCCTGTATCAGGGGTTGTCGTGGCCGTGTCTGGTATGGCTAAAATCTCTCCGTTCGAAGTGGTGAAAAGAACGTCAATCCCAGTTTTAGTTGGATTGGTTGTGGTCGTGATTGCGACAGAAATATTAGTGCCTGTCTATCTGTAAAACTTCAGTTTCTCAGATAAAAAAAGGGCTGAATGAATCATTCAGCCCTTTCTCGAATTAAAAATTAAATACTTTATATCTAAAACTTATTCTTTTAATTAATTGCGAAATTATTTATTTACAGAATAATTACGTGGTATTTGTTTTTTTTACGTTATTAACGAGATCTACACCAAAAAGTTGAAAAAAATAGCGTAATTAAATTAGGTACTGTTGCTCATTTAATGCAAAATCTGCACATCTTATTTTAATAACGTTAATGATGAAGAACACAAGATGAGCACAATTGAAAAAGCAGTAGTCGCAGTAGATAAACCTGCCAGTAAGTGGACCTATAAGGATTTTACTTGGGTACTTTCTTTATTTGGAACCGCTGTTGGCGCAGGTGTTCTATTCCTGCCAATTAAAGCCGGTGCCGGGGGGTTTTGGCCATTAGTCGTATTGGCAATAATTGCCACTCCAATGATTTGGTTGGCCCATAAAGGGTTAGCTCGCTTTGTTTTATCTTCAAAAAATCCCAATGCGGATATTACCGACACGGTCGAAGAGCATTTTGGTAAAATAGGCGCAAATATTATTACCTTTGCCTATTTCTTTGCTATCTACCCTATTGTACTAATTTACGGTGTGGGTATTACAAATACGGTTGATTCGTTTCTTGTCAATCAACTAGGGATAGACCCACTACCACGATGGTTATTGTCTGGCGTGCTGATTGCTGCAATGACTGCTGGGGTGGTATTTGGTCGTGACCTGATGTTAAAGCTCACGTCTCTAATGGTTTACCCTTTGGTCTTCATTTTATTAGCTTTATCATTGTATTTAATTCCTGAATGGAATATGTCAATGCTAGAGGTGGCACCAGACTGGAGTTCAATGCCAGTGGTTGTTTGGATGGCGATCCCCCTTATCGTATTTTCATTTAACCATAGCCCAATCATCAGCCAATTCACCAAAGACCAGCGCCAACAATTCGGCAATAATGCTATTGTGAAAACAGATATGATCACTGGCGGGGCCGCATTAATGCTGACTGGCTTTGTGATGTTTTTTGTTTTCTCTGTGGTGCTATCATTAAGCCCAGCTGAACTTGCTGTTGCGAAAGAACAAAATATCAGTGTGTTATCACATATCGCGAATATCAATCCATCGCCAATCTTGTCCTACTTAGGGCCGATTGTTGCCTTTGCTGCGATTGTATCGAGTTACTTTGGTCACTTCTTAGGGGCTCATGAAGGTTTAGTTGGGTTAATCAAGTCTCGTTCTTCTTTCTCTGTAAAGAAAATTGAAATGGCATCCATGTTATTTATTGTGATTACAACGTGGATTGTGACTATTCGTAACCCAAGTATTTTAGGCATGATTGAAACGATGGGGGCGCCAATGATTGCCGCTATTCTGTTTATTCTGCCTGTTGTGTCGATGAATATTGTTCCAGCGATGAAGAAATTTAGTACGTCAAAACCTGCTCAAATTTTCACCTTTGTTTGTGGGTTAGCATCTATTACTTCGGTTATTTATGGCGCTTTCCTATAGTTATAAATAAAGTTATATAAGAAGCAAAGCCATGACCTGTATAGGTTGTGGCTTTTTTTATATCAATACGAAATAGGTTATAAGGATAGACATAGATATAACTCATTTTTAAGCTAAAGGGTGTGATAATCACCATTGCTGCATCTATCAATGTGAAATAATTTCAAGTTCAATTAGTTGCTCACTATGGTGTCTTAGGTAATATCTAGAGTTATCACAGCATCATAACAACATAATTATGGACCTCCTCTGACAATTGCATTTTTTCCAGTGTGTCGTAACAAGGATAACGAATGAAATTAGAAACATTATCGATTCACGCGGGCTACTCCCCTGATCCTACTACCAAGTCTGTTGCCGTACCGATTTACCAAACGACTTCTTATGCTTTTGATGACACTCAGCACGGCGCTGATCTCTTCGATTTAAAAGTCGCGGGTAATATTTACACGCGAATTATGAACCCAACGAATGATGTTCTAGAGCAACGTGTTGCTGCCCTTGAAGGGGGGGTAGCAGGGTTGGCTGTTGCTTCTGGAATGGCGGCAATTACTTATGCGATCCAAACAGTCGCACAAGCAGGTGACAACATTGTTTCCGTGGCAAAATTATATGGCGGAACATACAATTTACTTGCCCACGCTTTGCCACGCTTAGGAATTGAAACCCGTTTTGCAGAGCACGATGACTTAGCAGCACTTGAAGCGCTTATTGATAACAAGACTCGAGCCGTATTCTGTGAGTCAATTTCAAATCCAGCGGGTTTTATTGTGGATATTGCTGCACTCGCTGAAGTTGCACATCGCCATGGTGTGCCTTTGATTGTCGATAATACCGTAGCGACCCCATATTTATGCCGCCCATTTGAACATGGGGCAGATATCGTGGTTCATTCATTGACTAAGTATATTGGCGGCCATGGTACATCACTGGGTGGAATGGTTATTGATTCAGGTAAATTCCCATGGGCAGAGTATCCAGACCGTTTTTCATTATTGATAGAGCCTGACGTGGCTTATCATGGTGTAAGCTATACTGAACATTTTGGCGCCGCTGCCTTTATTGCGCGTTGCCGTGTTGCCCCACTGCGCGGAACGGGTGCCGCATTGTCACCATTTAATGCGTTTTTAATTCTACAAGGGTTAGAAACTCTCGCGTTAAGAATGGATAGACATACTGAAAATGCACTAAAAGTTGCGAATTACCTCGAAAATCACCCTCAAGTGGAATGGGTGAAATATGCAGGGCTACCGAGCAACCCTGAACATCATTTAGCACAGAAATATATGAACGGCAAACCTGCCAGTATTATGTCGTTTGGTATTAAAGGTGGCCAAGAAGCAGGAGCTCGCTTTATTGACGCTTTGAAACTGATTGTGCGGTTGGTGAATATTGGTGATGCTAAATCACTAGCTTGCCACCCTGCATCAACGACGCATCGCCAGCTCAATGACGCAGAATTAGCACAAGCTGGGGTTTCCCGAGATATGATTCGTTTATCGATTGGTATAGAACATATTGATGATATTTTAGCCGACCTTGAACAAGCGTTATCTGCGGCCAAATAGCTTTACTTGGCATGAATAATAACCGGTTATGGCGAATGCCCTGACCGGTTTTTGTTTATAAATTACCGTATATTTTTTGTATTAATGACTAACATTAAGAGTAAGTTAATTTTTATCTTATTTTTAAATACTGAACTATTCTTTAAGTATTCAGTCTTAATCTGCGATTCTTATCTCTTTTATCGACAAAATGTAGTTTCCATTTATTAATTGTTTATATATAGCGGTATTCATACCAATTAACTTTTGACTTGTTTAAATGGGGTTTAATCGCCATAACGATAATAGCTAAATAAAAAGAAAGTGTTTTTCAAATGAACTAAATAAAATTATTAAATATCAATAACAAGAATGGTTGAGATGAGATGATTATGGCAAACAATAAAGTTGCCTACCTTAAATGGTGCCTGTTATTTGGTTTTGTCCTAGTAACCTATTTTTTACCATTAAACGGTAGGTTATTGTGGCAACCGGATGAACTGCGGTATGCGGAAATTAGTCGGGAATTGATTATTAGTTATAACTGGAGCGTTCCTGAACTTTTAGATATTCGTTATTTTGAGAAGCCTATTTTTGGTTATTGGGTAGGGGCTATTTTCCAAATGTTATTTGGTGAAAATAACATTTCTGTTCGCCTTGGCGTAGTATTTAGTACATTAGTCAGTGGGCTATTTGTGTATCTCAGTGCCAAAATGGCTTGGAAAAACTCACGTCTCGCTTTCAACGCGGTGTTTATTTATCTTTCAATGTTGATGGTCTTTACCATCGGCACCTACAATATTCTTGACCCCATCGTGACAGCATTTATCACTATGGTGATTTTCTTTTTCCAATGGGGGTTAACGACAAAATACTTCTCTCATAAATTATTCGCCTTCATGATGATGGGAGTAGCCTGTGGGTTAGGCGTATTAACAAAAGGTTTTCTTGTTTTAGTGTTACCTTTGCTGGTGTGTTCAGTAACTGCCATCTACTTTAAGCAATTCAAAGAAGTGTTTGTTTTCTCTTTTGTTTCGCTATTTACTGCCTTTGTCGTGTGCTTACCTTGGGCTTTTGTCATTGCTAGTCGTGAGCCTGATTTCTGGAACTATTTCTTCTGGGTTGAGCATATTCAACGTTTTATGGCGAATAATGCGCAAAATAAATCCCCATTCTGGTTTTATATTCCTATTTTACTTGCCGCGGTATTGCCTTGGCTGGGGTACCTTTTTGGCGCGCTACGCCATGCATGGCAGCAAAAAGGGGTACATATTTATTTTCTGATGTGGTTTATTGCACCATTTGTATTTTTCAGTATCACTAAAGGAAAATTACTGACCTATATTTTGCCTTGTATTGCACCTATTGCCGTTCTTATGGCGGCCTACATTGAAAAAATTCTCACTGAGAAAAAAACACTGCCTATTCGCTTGAATGCATTGATTAACACACTAATCGGTGGCGCTATTGCTGGGGGAATTATTGTTTCTGCTTATTACCCTAAACTGAATGTGTTTCAGGCCGATGAAAGTGGAAAATTATGGTTAGCTGCGGGTGCCTTTATTTTTTGGTTATTGGTTGCTTTGGTCTCTTTTAAACAACGGTTTTGGTATTTAGCTGCAGTGTGTACGGTGGCAATTAGCTTAACGGTAGGGCATGTGATCCCATCTCGTATTGCTAGTAATAATACCCCGCAAGAGGTGATTGCGAAATATCATCACCAATTAGCTGATAAATCTGTATTGTTAACTAATAATGTAGGGCTAGGAACTGCATTAGCATGGGTACTTAAACGTAGTGATATTACAATGCTTCACCAAACTGGGGAATTAGGCTACGGGCTCAAATACCCAGATGCCGTTAATCGGTTTTACAGCTTAAAACAGCTACCTGACTTATTGAAAAACTACCATTATAAAGATGTGGCGGTGGTCGTAGAAAGTTCTCAGCGTGAATTGTTGGATGCATTACCCGGCAACCCAATTATTATTCGGGAAGGTAATCTTGTTTTAGCTTTTTACGAAGGCCAATAGAGTTCTTTGTCATGTTGTTTGATAATAGCCGCCAAACCTAAATAATTTGGCGGCTATTTGCATTAGCGCGTAGGCTTACCTAAGGTATTCGGGGGCGAGGTGGAATGGGATTTTTCCAGGCCAGCAGGGAGACCATGATAAATTAATAGCATTGCCATGCTATTGCTCATCGCATTCACTTCCACTTCGTTGACTGTACGGTTGTTACGTTGATGACGGCTAGCTAACGTATTTCTCATTGGGACGTCTCCTCAGTTTCTTTGATTAGGCGATTCGCTTCGGCAAGCTCATAGCGCCTTGGTGTAAGTGCGGTTGCACTATGATTACGGGCTAATAAGGTATACATGGTTGGTAAAACAAACAGGGTAAATAATGTACCAACTAACATACCGGTGACGATCACTAAACCTAAACCAAAGCGGCTATTGGCGCCGGCTCCAGTGGCGAATAGCAGCGGAACTAAACCAATCACCATTGCCGCAGTTGTCATTAATATTGGGCGTAAACGAATCTGTGCTGCTTTGAGAATGGCATGCCGTCTATCTAGCCCTTCATTGGCTTGTAATTCATTGGCAAACTCAACCATCAATATTCCGTGTTTACTGATTAAGCCAATCAATGTGACTAAGCCGATTTGGGTGTAAATATTCAATGTCGCATAGCCAAGTGCCAATGGAATTAACGCGCCACAAATTGAAAGTGGAACAGTAATCAAGATAATCAATGGGTCGACTAAACTTTCATATTGTGCCGCTAAGACTAAGTAAATAATGATGAGCGCCGCCATAAAGGCAAAGGCGAGGGTGTTTCCTTCTTGTTTATATTGGCGCGAATCGGATTGCCAGTCATGGCTAAAACCGGCAGGTAGCTCATTGGCAATATTATCTAAGTAGGCAACAGCTTGGCCTAACGTGACCCCAGGGGCGGGTATTGCTTGGAAAATTGCCGCATTCTGCTGATTAAATTGCGTGAGTTTATTCGGTTCAACTTGGGTATTGATATCGACCACCGTTGACAGTGGGATCATCGTCCCCGCTTCCGATTTCACATAATGGCGTGAAAGGGCTTCCGGTGTTAAGCGTTGGCTACGAATACTTTGAGGGATCACATCATAGGAGCGGCCATCCATCCCAAAGCGGTTAATATAGTTTTCTCCCACTAATAAGGTCAGTGATTCGCCGATATCTTGCATGCGAATGCCTAAGCTATTTGCTTTTGAACGGTTAATACGGACTTCTACTACAGGATTGTTATAGTCAAGGTCACTATCTACCACCATAAATAGGCCGCTTTCACGTGCTTGCTGCTTGATCTCTTCCATGGTTTTATAGAGTACGGAATAATCCTGCGGGCTTCTGAGAACCATTTGGATTGGTAAGCCCCCCGTTGAACCCGGTAAAGCGGGTAATTGGAAAACGAAAATACTGTTCCCCTCAACATCACCGACACGCCCTTGTAAGTCCCCTTGGATCTCAGATGCAGCGCGATCACGCTGTTCCCATGACGTTAAGTTAGTTCCCCCAAAGCTGGCGGAAGGGCCATCGGTCCCGTTAATAATCCAAGTACTTTCTGTTTCCGGTAATTCCATGAAAACATCATGTAACTTACGCGAAAAGCGTTCTACATACTCGAGGTTAGCGTGTTGAGGAGATTTGATTGCCGTTAATACGCTGGATTGGTCTTCCACAGGGGCCAATTCACGAGGGGCAGATTGATAAAGCAGTGGTAAGCTAATGAAGACACCAATGGCAATAATACCTGTTAACCAACGGTTTTTCAAAGAGAAATTCAATACAATGGTATAGTAATGGGCTAAGGTAGAAAAGAAGGTTTCTGCCATATGCGCCATACGCCCTTCATTCTGTTTTGAGTTCAACATAAAAGAGCTCATCACAGGGGAAAGGGTTAACGCCACAATACCGGAAACAATTACTGCACCGGCCAAGGTGAGTGCGAATTCTTTAAATAAAGCCCCTGTTAAACCCGACATGAGCCCGATTGGTGCATAAACTGCTGCCAAGGTGATTGTCATTGCGATAACGGGCCCTGCTACTTCACGAGCTCCAATTAAAGCCGCTAAAACCGGTGATTTCCCTTCTTCAATATGGCGATGGACGTTTTCGACGACCACGATAGCGTCATCGACAACCAGACCAATCGCTAATACCATGGCCAGTAACGTTAGTAAGTTAATACTAAAGCCAAATGCCATCATTAGTGCGGCTGCACCTAACATTGATAGTGGAATAGCTAAGATTGGGATGATTACGCTGCGAATTGACCCTAAACAGAGGTAAATAACAACAATAACAATCAAGAGAGCTTCAATTAATGTGCTAATAACTTGATCAATAGACGCTTTAATAAAGCGCGAAGTTTCAAATGCCATTTCCACTTTGACACCGGGTGGCAATGTTTTGGTGATGTCTGGCATTAATTGATTCATGCCATCAACGATTACCAATGGGTTACCCGTTGGGGTGGCAAACAACCCAAGATAAATCGCAGGCTCACCATTCATTAAACCACTGGTTTCTGTGGAAGCAGCGCCTAATTCGATGGTTCCCACATCTTTTAAACGTACTAATCCATTACCGTCGTTGCGGATCACTAAATCACGAAACTCATCGACATTCGTGAGGTCGGTATTAACATAAACATTGGAAATTACGAACTCACCTTTGACTTTGCCGGGAGCCGCTTGGTAGTTGTTTTGGCGAACCGCTTGCGCAACATCGGCAGCAGTTAGACCTCGGCCGGCTAATTTATCGGCATCAAGCCATAAACGCATCGCCAACTGTTGCCCACCAAAAACTTGAACTTTGGCGACGCCGTCAATTGAGGAATACATTGGCTCAATGACGCGAGAAATGTAATCTGTTAGGGCTGGAATGGATAGATTGGTACTGGAAAAACCGATATAAGCAACCGCAGTGGATTCCCCAGAGGAAAGCTCAATCACAGGGTCATAAGCTTCTTTAGGTAATTTATAACGAACTTGGTTCACCTTCGCCATTACTTGCGCAAGGGCTTGAGTGGAGTCTCGGTTAAGTTCCATTCGTACGGTGACAAGGCTGCTTCCTTGCACAGAAGAAGAAGACAAATAGTCGACGCCTTCTACAGAGGAAACGGCTTGGGCAATGGGTTGCGTCACAAAGCCTTGCATCAATTTAGCCGATGCACCAGGGTATTGCGTAGTAATGGTGATCGTCGAGCTTTCAAGCTGTGGATATTGGCGGATAGGCAACTTACTCAGTGCAAATAAACCAATTAATACAATCAACGCACTGACCACGAGAGCCAGAACCGGTCGGCGAACAAAAATATCAGTAAATTTCATTGCGCCTTCCTTATGAACCTTGAGCTGTGTTAGCGACAGATTCAGACAATGTATCTTGGGCAACTGGAGTGACAGCGGAGCCGTCGTTTAAGCGTAATTGCCCAGAAGTGACGACTTTATCGTTAGCACTTAAGCCGTGCTCTACTTCAATTTTGCCATCCCAACGTTGCCCCGTTTTTACGGACACTCGCTTAACGGTCATCGCATCCCCTTCACCTTGCGTAATAAACACAGTATCGCCATAGGCGGTATAAGTGACTGCGGTTTCTGGGATCGTAATGACCTCATTACTGGCTTGGCGTACCACATTCACGTTGGCGTACATCCCTGCTTTTAAGGTGCCATCACTATTTTCCAGTGTGGCTTGCAAGGCGATAGTGCGTGATTTACCAATGAGTGGATCAATGGCAGTAATACGAGCTGGAAATGTTTTATTGGGATAAGCATCAACCGTAATATCAACAATTTGCCCTTGATGCAGTTCCGGTGAGGCCTGTTCATCTAAAGAGAAATTGAGCTTTAAGGTTTGGGTATCCACCAAGCTGGCAATAGCTTCGCCGGGGTTTAAATATTGACCTTCATGGACTTGGCGAATACCTATCGTTCCGTCGAATGGCGCTCGGATCGTTTTTTGTGCAATTAATGCTTGGGTTTGACGGATTAGGCCTTGGGCAATATCACGTTCAGCACGTGTGCTATCCACTTGAGCCTCTGCCACTAAATGTTGCGCAGATAATGAACGGGTTCTTTCGTATAAGCGAGCCGCATTTCGCAACTGTGCTTGGTAACGTGATAAATCCGCTTGTTCAACGGCATCATTGAGCTGCACTAATAATTGGCCTTTTTTGACTTGTTGGCCAGATTCAAATGCAATTTTCGTAATACGGCCATTGGTTTCTGCCGCGACTAACACTTGGCTGCCAGCTTCTAACTCACCCACGCCGTAAAAGGTGCGAGGCGCGGTATCTAAGCTAACAGGAGCCAATGCCACTTTTACGGGTGGATATTGGTAAGCTGCTTGTTCGTCTTCCTCATTTTGGGCATAGGTCGAATAAATCGCGCTACCCGCCCCAATAGCGATTAAAACGGAACAAAGTGTCATTATTGTTTTTTTATTCATTAAATTTTCCTTCTATTTCTGCGCTTTTAACGCGAAATAAAGACCTCGAAAATGCCCTGCAATGGCGATAGCAATTAAGCCCCCAATAACAGCGATATGTTCAATTGCCCAAAACATCGCGATTTGAGCCTGTTCTCCCGTGTAGCTCCAAAAGGTGTGGACAACCACAATTGTGAGGAACAAAAACACGGCTAGCGCCCCAGTTCCAAGCCATAAAAGACGATTAAATAGCACAAGAGCAGAGCCAACTAACATGACAGCGGCAGAAGCAATGTTGAAAAACCAATCTGGGTGCAGACCTGCGGCGCGCATTTCGGCCAGACTATTTTCATAATCAAAAACTTTGGCTAAACCAGATGAAATAAATAAAACCAAGATGAGTAAGCGAGCAATAATCCATAAGCTATTGCTTTCTAACATTTTGGTAATCACCGATGGCATAAACCTATCCCCTTTTAAAAAGTAACCTCAATTGACAAACTAGCAGGGTGGCACTATAAAACCTTAAGTTAAGTTGAGGTCAAGCAAAGGTGAGATAAAATGGCGGACAAAGACACAAAAACGATAAAACCTCAGAAAAGCGAGGGGAAAAAAATTGATTTTACGCGGGCACTAACGGTGGGCGAAGTGGCAAAACGCTCAGGAGTACCTGTTTCTACAGTCCATTTTTATGAATCAAAGGGACTCATTCAAAGTACTCGAACTCAAGGGAATCAGCGACGATTTCACTCTGTTGTACTGCGTTATATTGCCATTATTAAAGTCGCGCAAAGTACAGGGATCCCATTACATGAAATTCAAGATGCACTAGGGCGTTTTCCTGCAAATAGTGCGCTGACTTCAGAACAATGGCAGGAGATGTCGACACAATGGCGTAAATCTTTAGATAAGCGTATTCGGCAATTGACGCGTTTACGTAATGAATTGGATAACTGTATTGGTTGTGGCTGCTTATCATTAAGTGATTGCCCACTGCGTAACCCTGATGACGTACTCGGAAAAAGAGGCCCCGGAGCACGAATTTTGGAGCGCCCGTAAAGCATTTTTCACATCTACCTATCATCACACTTTTCATAATCTGGATAGCCACTGCAAGATGTGGCTATTTATTCATAAATATCATCATTTTATTATTTAAATTACCGCGCGAAATGGATAATTTTCGCGCCTAGCGGCTACACCATTTTCCTCTTTTTGCGTAATCATTCCTCTTGTTAATTATTTGTGAATTTATTGTGAGCGAATAAGTGTGATAGAGAGGGCATCGCAAATGAAAGGTTTGAATAACAAAGTTGCTATAGTCACTGGGGGCGCAACCAAAATTGGGGCGACCGTTGCAAAAGTACTCAGTGATTACGGTGTCAACGTCACTATTTTTGATATTGATAAAGAGAATGGTGAAAAGGTTGCACAAAGTAACCCGAATATTGATTTTCAGTCTGTAGACATTACGGATGACCAACAACTCAAGCAAGGTATTGATCGTGTTGCACAAAAATATGGTCAACTCGATTTTTTAGTTAATCTGGCTGCCACTTATCTCGATGAAGGCCAGTTATCCTCAAGGCAGGATTGGCTCACTGCATTGAACATAAATGTGGTAAGTGCGGTGATGGCCGCACAGTTTGCAAAAGTACACTTTGTAAAATCGGGCAAAGGTGCCATCGTCAATTTCACCAGTATTTCCTCTTCTGTCGCGCAAACAGGCCGCTGGCTCTACCCCGCATCTAAAGCCACCATGTTGGAGGTAACTCGCAGCCAAGCAATGGATTATGCGGGTGAGGGTATTCGTGTCAATTCGGTATCTCCTGGCTGGACTTGGTCTCGAGTAATGGACGAAATCACTGGAGGTGACCGCCAAAAAACTGATCGTGTCGCTGCTGACTACCATTTATTAAAACGCGTTGGTGACCCAGAAGAAGTCGCTCAGGTTGTCGCGTTCCTACTTTCTGACTTGGCCAGTTTTGTTACTGGTGCTGATTATGCTGTTGATGGCGGTTACTCCGCTATGGGGCCTGAACAAGCTAAGCCCGCAATCCCTCGTCTTGCACAGTAAGACACCATTCTCACTATTTTTCAAAGGAAAATACTATGCGCCGTATCGCTATTGTAGGTGGTGGTCAAGCGGGTATGCCATTGGCTTTAGGTCTACTTGATAAAGGCTATGAAGTCACGGTTGCCACCAACCGCACACCAGATGATGTTAAAAATGGCCGCGTGATGTCGAGTCAGTGCATGTTCGATATTTCACTGCAATTTGAGCGTGATTTAGGGATCAATTTTTGGGAAGAAAAGTGTCCGCCAGTTGAAGGCATTGGTTTTACTGTTCCTCATCCCGAAAAAGCAGGGGAAAAAGTGATTTCTTGGCGCTCGCGTCTCGATAATTACGCCCAAGCTGTCGACCAACGTATCAAAATGCCTTACTGGATGGAATTATTCGCTGCTCGTGGGGGGAATTTACGCATTGAAGATGTTGGTATCGCAGAACTGGAACGCTTAGCGCAAACGCACGACTTAGTCGTGTTGGCTGGCGGGAAAGGGGAAATAGTGAAATTGCTTGAGCGCGATACGACCCGCTCACCTTATGACAAGCCACAACGTGCCTTAGCACTGACTTATGTGCATGGCATGTTACCAACCCCAGAATTTTCACAAGTGTCTTTCAATTTGATCCCTGGTGTAGGGGAGTATTTCGTCTTCCCATCACTGACGAATAGCGGTGATTGCCACATTATGGTGTTTGAGGGGATCCCCGGTGGGCCGATGGATCAATGGAATGAAGCACGTACTCCACAGGAACATTTGGCTTACAGTAAAAAAATTCTCAATACCTATTTACCTTGGGAAGCTGAACGTTGTCACAACGTTGAACTAACAGATGATAATGGCATCTTAGCAGGAAGATTTGCACCAACAGTGCGAAAACCAGTGTTAACTTTGCCATCAGGTAACATTGTGTTTGGTTTAGGAGATGCACTAGTCACCAATGATCCACTGACTGGCCAAGGATCAAATAACGCGACCAAAGCCTGCAAAGTTTACTATGACGCAATCTTAGCCCGTGGTGACAAGCCCTACACTGCCGAGTGGATGAATGACACATTTGAGCAGTTCTGGAAATATGGTCGCCATGTTGTGGAATGGACCAATTCTTTACTCGCTCCACCTGAGCCGCATATTTTACATCTATTGGGTGCAGCCCAGCAGCTGCCATCCCTCGCACACACCATCGCGAATGCCTTTAATTATCCACCAGTATTATTCCCTTGGTGGAAAGATGGAGCTGCCTGTGAGGCTTATATTCAATCACAAATGATTGAAGAAGCCAGAGCTTAATGGGGGAGATATCAATATGTCTATGGTTGCAGAGGATATAGCCATGTGTGATAGCGAATGGGGCCAAACTGAGTTTGAATCAAAAATATTGCGCAACCTGCTGGGATGCTACCCAACAGGCGTGGCGATTGTGACCACTCGAACTGCAGATGGGCGTGATGTTGGGTTGACTATCAACTCATTTGCTTCGTTATCACTTGATCCACCTTTAGTGCTATGGAGCTTAGTAAATCACTCACCCAATTTAGCGGTCTTTCGTGATTGTTCTCACTTTACTATCAATATTTTAGGGCATGGTCACCAAGAGCTTGCGATGCGTTTTGCGAACCCGCGCATTGAAAACAAATTTGCAGATGTGTCGATTCACCTGACACCAGAAGGTGTTCCTGCCTTGCATGGCGCTATTGCCACATTGGTGTGCGAAAACCATAAGCAAGACACGATTGGTGACCATTTATTGATGGTGGGGCATGTTCGCCGTATCGGTAGTCAAACGGGTAAACCGTTAGTGTTCCATGGCGGTAGCTTTACTGCCCTACATGAAGCGCCTTGAGCGCGGGAGAGACTATGAACCAGCAAACATTAATGGCATTTGCTACACAATTGCAGCAAGGAAATATTCAAGTTATTGACCTGACACAAACCTTGTCTCCATCATTTCCTGCACTGCAACTGCCAGAACAATTTGGACAAGTATGGTCATTTAGCATGGAACAAATTTCTCGCTACGATGATAACGGCCCAGCATGGTATTGGAATAATTTTAGCTGTGGAGAACATACTGGTACGCATTTTGATGCGCCAATTCATTGGATTAGTGGTAAAGACCAAGTCAATAACACCGTTGATACTATTCCTGTGGAAAATTTTGTAGCACCAGCGGTCGTGGTGGATGCCAGTAAAGAAGTCGCTCAAAACTCAGATTGGGTGTTAACTGTGGAGTTTTTACAAAAGTGGGAAGAAACACACGGCAAAATACCTAAAGGGGCTTGGGTACTTTTTAGAACGGATTGGTCGAAAAAGGCAAATGACCCTACTGCTTATGTAAGCATGCGAGAAGATGGTGCACACACTCCAGGGCCATCTCAAGAAGCGGTAGAGTGGTTAATTCATCAGCGTGATGTCAAAGGGTTTGGTGTTGAAACCATTAATACAGATGCGGGTCAATCATACAGTTGGCCAGTACCTTATCCCTGTCACACTTTAATGCATGGCAATAATAAGTATGGCCTGCAATGCTTGACGAATCTCGACAAACTGCCTGCAACAGGCATCGTGATAGTTGCTGCGCCACTTAAAATTGAAGGGGGTTCAGGTAGCCCGCTACGTGTACTCGCACTTGTGGGGTGAGGTATGACGACAAATTCGACCCCTCAAGTGATTATCGTGGGCAGTGGACTGAACTCATTGATGTGTGCCACCTTGTTGGCGGTACGTGGAAAGTCCGTCTTGGTTCTTGAGCGAAATGACCGCTTAGGGGGCTGTATCCGCACTGAAAATTTATTTGAAGGCTATACCCACGACCTACTTTCTTGCTGGTACTCCTTATTTGTTGGCAGCCCAGGATACCAAGAGTTAGAACCCTATTTAAAACAGTATGGATTAGAGTTTGCTCAGTGTGATTATTCAACGGGTTTAGTGCAACCGGATGGCCAGTCGATAGCACTGAAGCGGGATATCGGCCAAGCGGCGAAACAACTTGACCAATTGGCTCCCGGGGACGGCTTAGCATTTCGTAATATGGCTGAACAACTGTTTACGCAAGACGCAGCACTGACGTTTGGCCTATTAGGGCAAAATCCCTACAGTGCTAACATGTTGAAATTATTATTTTCAGAATGGCGAAAACGTGGGGTTGATGGCTTGCTTGATTTTGCAAAAGCGGGAATAGAAAGCTTTCGCCGTTGGTCAGAACGTGAATTACAACATGATTTTAGTCGAGCTTTGATGGCACCGTGGGTATTGCATACTGGACTGGGGCCAGACGAAGCCAGCTCTGCATTAATTGGAAAATTAACCTTTGCAGCTGTGGTCGCAGGGGGAATGCCTGTAGTGAAAGGCGGTAGTGCTCGCATTGTGGAGGCTTTTGCGAAGGTCATTGAAGCACACGGTGGTCAGCTAAAAACGGGTATGCATGTTGAAAAAATTATCACTGTCGGTGAGGGAAAAAACCAACGAGCTACAGGAGTGAAAGTGAATGGGCAAATCGTCACTGCGTCTGAAAGTGTGGTTTGTAACGTCACCCCAACGCAGTTATATGGCTCATTGCTCGATAATGTTTCCTCCCAAGTAAGACAAAAAGCTAGAGGCTACCGCTATGGACGGGCGGGAATGCAAATTCATTTTGCTTTAAGCGCTCCTCCCCCGTGGTGTAACCCTGAATTGCTAAATGTACCACTGGTCCATTTCACCGAAAGCATGGAACAAGTGTGTTTGTCGGTAACGCAGGCAAATAATGGCTACTTACCGGATAAACCGACATTTGGTATTGGCCAGCCCACCGCGCTTGATCTCAGTCGAGCTCCTGACGGAGGGTGGATCTTATGGATCCAAATGCAGGAGCTTCCCCGAGTTTTAAAAGGGGATTCTGCTGGTGAAATTTCAATACCAGATGATGGGTGTTGGAATGAGCAAGTGCGAGAAGCTGTTGCTGACCGAATTCAGCAACGTTTGGAACTTGTTATGCCCGGCTTTTCTTCGCTTATTGTTGGCCGCAAAGCCATTTCTCCGGCAGATTTGGAAAACTATAACTGTAACCTTGTCGGCGGAGATCCTTATTCAGGGACATGTTCTCCCGATCAATTCTTCTGGTTGCGACCTTTTTCTGCGACGGGCCAAACAAAGACACATCAAACCGCAGTCAAAAATCTTTTTCATATCGGTGCTTCAACACACCCTGGTCCCGGTCTTGGTGGTGGCTCAGGTTACCTTGTTGCCCAAAAATTGACAGTCAAACGCAGGACATAATAAATCCGCAAGGGATTTGCGACATAACAGGCAAAGCACACACAGTAAAACAATCCACTATGGCAGGAAACATGATGAAAAAAACAATAATCGGTAAGCTTGTAGCAGGTTCTTGTCTCTGCGTACTATCGTTTGGTACGATTGCCACCGAAGGCGGCGGTTTGGGGGTATACCCTGATGGGCTAGAAAACTTTATGTCAGGTGCATTGCCGCCGCAAGGGGTTCATGTACTGATGTATGGTGGAAATGCGCATTACGACAGTATTCGCGATAATAAAGGAGATAAAATCCCAGTTCCGGGGTTTAGCGTCAATGTGAACGTATTAGCACCTCGACTGATTTGGGTGACAGACCAAAAAGTCTTTGGTGGTGACCTCGCTTTTCATACGATAGTGCCATTATTGGATGTCACTGCGAAAGCCGCTGGTAAGAAGGATACCAGTCGCGGCCTTGGTGACATTACATTTGGTCCTGCATTAGGGTTTCACCCTTCAGCTGATTTACACTATGTGGTTGGACTAGATGCATATGCGCCTACGGGTAAATACAGCAAAACAGATCCCTCAAGCCTAGGTAAGAATTACTGGGCACTGCAGCCAGTGTGGGCAATTAGCTATATTCCTCCAGTTGGTGTTAATGCTGACTTGAAAATGATGTATGACTTTAACTTCCGTAATAACGATACTAAAACACGCTCAGGCCAAGCTTTTCATGCGGATTACGCCCTAGGTTGGGGGTTTGGTAATGGTTGGGTGGCAGGAATTGGGGGCTATGCATTTTGGCAAACGACAGATGACAGTGGGCCAAATTCAGCACAAGGGAAAGCTCGAGCTTATTCCATTGGCCCTTCAATTCGCTATGCAAACCCGCAAGGATGGTTATTTACTGCTAAATGGGAAAAGGATTTTGAAGTCAGAAACCGGCCGGAAGGCTCCCAAATTTATTTGAAAGCATCGATACCTTTTTAAAACATATTTGCATATTAAAACCCCCATATTGCCTTTACATAACAATATGGGGCTATTTGTAAGAAAGATATTGTTGAGAATTTAGGCTTTTTTCATGCTTTGGCTTGGGGTCTCACCATAACGTTGTTTATATTCCGCGCTGAAACGCCCCATATGAGCAAAACCCCAACGTAAAGCGACCCCTGTGACGCTTGTGGCTTCTCCTGAAAGGAGTTCTGCTCGAACACGTTCCATTCTTAAATCGCGCAAATATTGCATGGGGCTGATATCTAAAAACTCTTTAAAACCAGCATATAAGCTACGTAAGCTGACCCCTGCGATGTGTGCAAGCTGCTCAACGGTGATTGGCTCATGGGCATGCGCTTCTAAATATTCTTGTACTCGACGTACGTGCCGGGGGCGGATTGTTGCTCTTCGCATGCCTGAATCTTCGGTATAATTATGGCCTTGGGTTGAAAGAAGTGTGACAGAAACTAATTGTTCGACCTGTGTTGTGATCAGTTTATGTTGCAAAAGATCGGGTGTACGGGTTGCACATTCAATGAGGTAATTCATTAAAGTACGCCACGCAATGCAGGACTGCCAAGCAAATCCTAATTCAAAGACTAGGGGCTTATCGAGAATATGTCCCAGCTGACCCACTAGCGATCTTTCAAGTAAAGACCGTGAAATACGTAACATGAATTGATCGTTATCGCTATTCCAACGCATTGTTGTTGATTCTTCGGGGCTGAGGAGTGACGCCATTTGCGGTGTTGATTCAATACATTTTCCGCCACTTTCGATGATTGCTGTACCTGATAGAGGCATTTGCACTAGAAAAAAATCTTGTAATTGCCCCGGTGCAATAGAAACGTCTGCACCATAGCGCAAGCGACTAAGAGAAATGTCCCCCATTGGGATGTAGTGCATACGAGCGTCAAGACGTTGATGCGGATTAAGTGAGTTAAATTGATGAGGCTTCATGACTCGGCCAACCATCGATTTAATCTCTTCAGGATCTGCTGAGGTAAATAATAAACGCTCTGAAGAACAGAGTTGGTTTTCAATCTGAGGTGCAGATGAATGGGACCATGAGTTGCTCAACATCGGAGGTACCTCCAAAATGATTTGCCAGCCCTACTTTATAGAATAACCAAAAGTGGGTCTGACTAATATTGCTTATTATATGTTTTTCTCAATGAATTCAATTAATTATTATATTTTTGATAGTTTATTATCTGAGGAAGGAATGACTTCCATTTAAGTTAAATGGATTCCTTCTTCTTTTTTATTAACATTTTGTTAATTATTTTGTAACCAACTATGAACTGAACATAACATAAACATATTTTCTTACCTAGATAAAAACATGCAGAAACTATCCGAAAACTGCAAGAAAATAGAAACTATGTGATTATTGTGATATCGATAACAATATAAAAAATAAAGTTATTTTTATTTTTCAATAGCAAAATATACATGATTTTTCATGTTGTATTCTATATTTACCCATCTACTTCTTATTTGATTAGATTAACATTCTAAGTAATTTGTTTATGGTGATTTATTTTCCTGATTCATTTGTTTTTGTGAGATCTATTTCCTTTTGATTCATACTTTTCAGTATTTTTTATTTATTTTTATTGGGTTATTTTTGTTAAGTTATTTAGAAAGAAAACGAATTTTCTGGTTGTTTTAATTCGCTATTTGTCCCCTGTCTGCAAGCCTTATCCACTCTCTGCATAAATCTAATTTACATGATTAATCATGGATTGACCTTTAATTAACAAAAGGTATACAAATAAGAAACACAAGAAAGATAAAAACGTTCTGATGTTGATTGGTGAGGTTAAAATGGCTGAGCGATCGTTTGTACAAGAAGTTCAAAAATTACGGCAGGGGCAAGGTGAAACCTTTAGTGGTGAAGGGATCCTTGCTGTCACAAAAGCGTTATTAGAGTCAGGCGTATCTTACGTTGCTGGATATCAAGGTGCTCCCATCTCCCATTTGATGGATGTGCTTGCTGATGCGCAAGATATTTTATCCGAATATGGTATTCGTTTTGAAAATAGCGCAAGCGAAGCAACTGCAGCGGCAACTTTAGCAGCCTCTGTAAATTATCCACTGCGTGGCGCCGTGACGTTTAAAGCCACTGTAGGAACCAATGTCGCGTCTGATGCCTTAGCTAACTTAGCGTCTGGTGGGGTGTTAGGGGGGGCTTTAATTATTGTTGGTGAAGACTATGGTGAAGGTTCTTCTATTATGCAAGAGCGTAGCCATGCTTTTGCGATGAAATCGCAGATGTGGTTGCTTGACCCTCGTCCCAACTTACCGTCCATCGTTCAAGCAGTGAAAGATGGCTTTGAGCTCTCTGAAGCCAGTAATACACCTGTTATGTTACAAATGCGTATTCGTTCTTGTCATGTTCATGGGCAATTTGTTTGTGCGGATAACCAACATCCAAAATTTACCGTCAAGGATGCACTCGAGAACCCAACCCGAGATGTCAGTCGCATTGTATTACCTCCCGCTAGTTTCTTACATGAAAAAGAAAAAATAGAAGCTCGCTGGCCAGCAGCAGTTAAATTTATTCAACAACATGAGTTAAATGAGTTTTTTTCCGAGGACTCGGATGATGTTGGAATTGCACTACAAGGCGGTTGTTACAACACATTGATCCGCGCATTAAATCAGCTTGGATTAGCCGATGTATTTGGTAATAGCCAAATTCCCTTATATGTGATGAATGTAGCTTATCCATTGATTGATGATGAATTTGAACGTTTTTGTCGCCATAAAAAAGCGATTTTAATCTTGGAAGAGGGGCAGCCAAATTTTGTCGAGCAAAATGTGGCGAATATTTTACGTCAACGCAAGATTGATATTGCTCTCCATGGTAAGGATATGTTGCCAATGGCGGGAGAATATAATACTGCGACAGTACTTGTGGGCTTACGCTCATTCTTTGAATGTTATGGAAAGATAGCGCCACAAGTTAAAGCGGCTGCAAAACAAATTCGTATCCCAACGATTAATATTACCACTCAACAGCCTGATGAATCCTTACCTGAGTACGTCAATGCGGCAGAGCCGACATTAGAAGAATCTGTCCATGCTCGCCCACCAGGGTTTTGCACAGGTTGCCCTGAAAGACCTATTTTCACTGCGATGAAATTAGTGGAGCGTGAATTAGGCGAACACCATGTCAGTGCCGATATCGGCTGTCATCTATTTTCTATCTTGCCGCCATTTAATTTAGGTAACACCACCATGGGATATGGGTTAGGTGGCGCAGGTGCTGCGGCCTTGAATGCAAAAGCAGGGAAGCGTGCAATTTCAGTGATGGGTGATGGCGGCTTTTGGCATAACGGTTTAACCAGTGGTATTGCCAACAGTGTTTTTAATCGTAGTGATAATTTAACAATTGTTATTGATAACAACTATACGTCTGCAACGGGAGGGCAAGATATTCTCTCGTCGACAGCGCTGAACCCAACTCGCAGCACCGGCCATGAAATTGAAAAAGCAGTAAAAGGGGTTGGGGTCAATTGGGTGAAAACCATTAAACACACCTATGACTTAAAAGCCATGACCAATACGCTACGTGAAGCCCTAACAACCGATGAGCAAGGCCCAAAAGTTCTGATTGCACAAAGCGAATGCATGTTAAACAAACAACGCCGCGAAAAGAAAAAAGTACGCAGTGATGTTGCTGCCGGTAAACGGGTGGTACGTGAGCGTTTCGGGGTCGATCCTGACACCTGCACGGGAGACCACTCTTGTATTCGTTTGTCTGGTTGTCCGTCTTTATCCATTAAACCAAGTCAAGACCCACTAAGAACAGACCCAGTTGCAACAGTGATGGATAGCTGTGTCGGCTGTGGGTTATGTGGTGAAGTCTCTCACGCGGCTGTTTTGTGCCCTTCATTCTTTAAGGCTCAAATTATTACTAACCCGAATAGTTGGGACAAGTTACGTCACCGTGTTCGTGGTTGGTTTATTGGTTATCTACAGCGCCGTGATGCACGTCGTCGTGAACAATTTAGTTTTTAAGGGGGATGCATGAATTCGTTATCAACTGCATTACCATCGACAAAAGTTGCATTACAGCCGATTAAAATTGCCATTCTAGCCATGGGTGGTGAAGGTGGTGGGGTGCTTGCTGACTGGGTTGTTAACCTAGGTGAAGAAAACGGCTATTTTGCCCAAACAACTTCAGTTCCTGGCGTGGCACAGCGCACAGGGGCAACAATATATTATGTAGAACTCTTCCCGGGGGCTGACAACCCTCAAACACCTTCACCTGTGTTAGCTCTGATGCCCATGCCTGGTGATGTAGATGTTGTATTGGCTTCTGAGTTAATGGAAGCGGGCAGAGCGGTACAGCGTGGTTTTGTTACCCCAGAGCGCACAACATTAATTAGCTCGACACATCGGGTTTACTCCATTGCTGAAAAATCAGCGATGGGTGATGGGCGAGTCGATAGCCAAGCATTGATTCGTCATGCTGCGGCATCCGCACGCCAGTTTATTCATTTTGATATGGCGCAAGCGGCACAAGAAAGCGGCAGTGTGATCAGCGCTGTTTTATTTGGTGCATTGTTTGGCTCCGGTGTTTTGCCATTTAGCCGTGCACAATTCGAAGAAACGATTGTCCGCGGTGGTGTTGGTGTAAAGCCAAGTTTGCGAGCTTTTACATTAGGAGCCGAAAAAGCCGCGACACCTGAAGATGCGTACCAATCTGAATCAACAAAAAGCATCGTATATTCACCAAAAAATAAACAAGTATCGCAGCTATTAGCGCGTATCCAACACGAATTTTCTCCTCATGCGCAGTATCTCGTCACTGAAGGGGTTCGCCGACTTATTGATTACCAAGATCCTGCATATGCCTCTTTGTATTTAGAACGCCTCAATAACCTCTTTGCGCAAGAGGGTGGACAAGATGAACGTTTGCAACGAGCACTTGCACGCCACTTAGCACTGTGGATGTCCTATGAAGACACCATTCGAGTTGCTGACCTTAAAATTCGTGATAGCCGCTTTGCTCGCGTTCGTAATGAAGTACAGGCAAAAGATAGCCAATTATTGGATATCAATGAATTTATGCATCCAAGAATTGAAGAGATTTGCGAAACGCTTCCCAAAAATTTGGGGCGCTGGTTAATGCGCCCACATTGGTTACACAAAGCGCTTCGCAAAATGACCGAAAAAGGGCGCACTATCACTACCAGTTCTTTATTTGGTTTTTTACAGTTGTATGTATTAGCGGCATGGCGAAAAGGCCGGCGTTCGACATTACGCTATCAACTAGAAACGCAACGTATTGAAAAATGGCTCACCACTGTGATTGAAGCAGCGAAAGTTAACCCAGCTCTAGCGACAGAAATTACTCAGTGCCAACGTGTTGTTAAGGGCTATAGCGACACTCATGCGAGAGGATTGCGTAATTTCCAAATATTAATGGATATCGTTGTGCAGCAAGGAAGCAAATTAACGCCCATTAACTTACGGGAGTTGCGCGAGGCTGCGTTAGCTGATGAACACGGTAAAGAGTTAGAAAAATGCCGCCAACGTTTAGCAATGAATTAAGGACAACATCATGAGTTTACTGATATTTACTAAGCTACACAAAATCCACTTTTCGGAGTGTGACCCCGCTGGCATCGTGTTCTATCCCCAGTATTTCGTGATGTTTAATAATTTACTTGAACGTTGGGTTGATGAATTAGTTCCTCAAGGTTTTGCTGGTTACATCATGGAGCAACGCTTTGGATTGCCGACGGTACACCTAGAAGCAGAGTTCAAAGCCATTAGTAAAATGGGGGATAACGTGATGCTAGAACTGCATGTCCAACGTATTGGCCGCAAGTCTCTGACGTTACATCAACGCTGTGTTGGTATTGATAACGTATTGCGTATGCAAGTGACACAAACCTATGTCACAACATCATTAGAAACGCATCAAGCAATCCCCATTCCCGATGCCCTGTATCAGGCATTAACCGCTCAGCAACCTGTGTAAGTAAAGGAGAAATTCCATGAATATCGTGTGTATTGGCGGTGGTCCCGCAGGGCTTTATTTCGGGTTGCTGATGAAACTGCAGAACCCGCAAAACCGTGTTGTGGTGGTGGAGCGTAATCGTCCCTATGACACTTTTGGCTGGGGAGTGGTATTTTCTGATGCCACACTCACTAATTTACGCCAAGCTGACCCTGTTTCTGCAGAAACTATTTCTGCAGAATTTAGTCACTGGGATGATATCGATGTGCATTTTAAAGGTGTATGTAATCGCAGTGGTGGCCATGGTTTTATTGGTATTGGGCGCAAAAAGTTACTCAATATTTTACAAGACCGTTGCTTGGAACTGGGTGTGGAGTTGGTGTTTGAAACCCAAGTCACAGATGATCAAGCGATTGCTCGTGAATACCAAGCCGATTTGCTCATTGCATCTGACGGTATTAATAGTGCGGTACGTACGCGTTACGAAAACGTGTTTAAACCCGATATTGACCCACGTCGTTGCCGTTTTGTTTGGTTGGGTACAAAGAAAATTTTTGACGCTTTTACCTTCTTATTTGCCGAAAATGAGCACGGTTGGTTCCAAGTTCATGCCTATCAATTTCAAGAGGGATTATCGACTTTTATTGTTGAAACGACAGAAGAAACTTGGCTTAAAGCGGGTATTGACCAAATGTCTCAAGAGGATGGCATCGCTTATTGTGAAAAGCTATTTGCACCGTGGCTTGATGGTGAAAAACTGATTGCTAATGCTGCTCATTTACGTGGTGCCGCAATTTGGATCCGTTTCCCTCGCGTCATCTGTGAAAATTGGGTGCATTGGACACAGCCAACACAGGGGAAAGATGTTCCAGTAGTCTTGATGGGCGATGCAGCTCATACGGCCCATTTTTCGATAGGCTCGGGAACCAAGTTAGCATTAGAAGATGCTATTGAGCTGTGTGAAAGCTTGAAAACCGCAGAAGGTGATTTACGTAAAGGGCTGGCGCATTACCAGACGGTGCGTAGTGTCGAAGTGCTGAAAATTCAGAATGCAGCACGTAATTCGACAGAGTGGTTCGAAAATGTCTGTCGCTATGAAAACTTAGCACCAGAGCAATTTGCTTATTCCCTCTTAACGCGTTCACAGCGTATATCCCATGAAAACTTGCGAGTGCGGGATGCTGCATGGTTGGAAAATTACGAGCAGTGGTTTGCAGCACAAACGGGTGTGACTTCAAAGGCAAAAGTACCGCCTATGCTGACGCCTTATCACGTGCGGGGTGTCACGCTTAATAACCGAGTGGTTGCATCACCGACACTATTGTATTGCGCTAATCAGGGCGTACCCGATGATTTTCACTTGGTACATTTGGGGAGTCGTGCATTAGGCGGAGTGGGATTAGTCATGACTGAAATGACAGCTATTACCCCCGAAGCTCGAGTGACAAAAGGCTGTGTTGGTATTTGGAGTGACGAGCAAGTCGCCGCATGGCAGCGGGTGACTGATTTTGTTCATCAAAAAACGGAAGCCAAAATTGGGATTCAATTAGGTCATGCAGGACGCCGTGGTTCAACTCAGCGAGGGTGGGAAAAAGAAAATCACCCACTGGATGCGGATAACTGGCCGTTAGTTTCTGCTTCAGCGTTGCCTTATTTAGCGAATATTTCACAAACTCCGGTGGAATTATCCGAGGCGCAAATGACAGTGGTGGTAAGCCAATTTGTTGCCGCAGCAAAACGTGCCGAAGAGGCCGGTTTTGACTGGCTTGAACTGCAAGCAGGACAGGGTTATTTACTGTCGAGCTTTATTTCTCCATTAACCAATCAGCGTACAGATAACTACGGTGGAACATTAGAAAACCGCTTACGTTTCCCATTAGCTGTCATTCATGCTGTACGTCAAGTGTGGTCAAAGCCGTTGTGTGTGCGTATTTCAACGACGGACTGGGTGGACGGTGGAACGACGGTCGATGATGCAGTGGAAATTGGCCGTGCAATGAAGCAAGTGGGAGTGGATATGATTGATTGCTCTTCAGGTGAGGTATCACCACAACAGCAACCAATCTATGGTCGGATGTATCAAACACCAATGGCAGACCGTATTCGTAATGAGGCTGGAATACCCGTTATTGCCGTCGGTGCGATTACTGACGCAGACCAAGTGAACAGCATTATTGCCGCTGGACGGGCAGATTTGTGCGCTTTATCTCGACCATTACTTTCTGACTCTGCATGGGTCTTACATGAATGTGCGCGTTATGGGTGGGAAACTTGTTGGCCGGCACCGTATGAGTATGGGCGCCAGCAACTCGTTCAATCCTTGAAGTCGCGTTAAAGGCTTTGGTAAACCAAGAGGAAAATAGCATGAATACACGCTCCCATGACCAATATCGAGAAAATGTGGCAGGTCGTGCCGATGTGGCAGATACCCCTGAACTAGTGGCGTATTACCAAGAATTGGATGCGTTGAAGACAGGTGCACTATGGACGGTAGCAAACAAGATTGAACCGTGGCAGCCCAAATCAAGTTCAGTTCCGGTGTTGTGGCGCTACCGTGACCTACGTGAGCATGTGTTACGTTCAGTCGAATTGGTGACACCAGAAAAAGCAGGACGCCGCGTAATTTATTTAAATAACCCCGGCCGCCAAGATGTGGCTGCTGCAGTCGGTTGGCTGTACTCAGGTTTGCAAGTAATGCACCCAGGAGAAGCTGCTTCGGCACATGCTCATTCGTCTTCAGCATTGCGTTTTATTATGGAAGGGCGTGGGGCATACACCATTGTCGAAGGGCAGAAAATGATGCTAGAAGCCAACGACTTTGTACTGACGCCAAATGGAACATGGCATGAGCACGGTGTTGCGGAAGATGGCTTACCTTGTATCTGGCAAGATGGGCTTGATATCCCGTTAGTCAATGCCATGGAAGCTGGTTTTTACAAAGTGCATCCTGATTTGCACCAAGCACAAACACGCCCTATCGACTACCCAGTTGGCATGTGGGGGGGAACGGCATTACGCCCTCATGATATCGGTTGGGATAAACCTTATTCGCCATTATTTAAATACCAATGGGGGCCAACTTACGAGGCTCTATGCCGTGCAGCCAAGGCTGCGGATGGCTCAGTATTTGATGACGTTTTAATGCACTATACCAACCCTCTCACTGGTGGGCCGGTGATGCCAACTATTGGGGCAAGTATGCAATTACTACGTCCGGGCTTTGTGGGTAAAGCTCATCGTCATACGGGTAGCTTTATTTATCAAGTAGCCAAAGGGCAAGGGTATTCGGTGATTAACGGCCAGCGTTTTGATTGGCAAGAGCGGGATATTTTCTGTGTGCCATCATGGATGTTCCATGAACATGTGAATACCTCACAAACCGATGATGCATGTCTGTTTTGCTTTAATGACTTACCCGTAATGCAATCTTTGGGGCTCTATTATGAAGAAGCTCTAGTTGAAAATGATGGGAACCAAAAAGTCATTAGCTAGGTGAATACCATATTTATTAGTAATTAATTTAAACATTTTATTATTCCAATTTACGTGAAGAAGTGAGTGAGACACCTCATTCAAGGAGAAAGAAAATGCGCTTAATAACTTATCGTTCTGATGTAACCGCAGCAGCTCGTTTAGGAGCAATTGTTAACCATCAAGTAGTGGATTTAGCTCTTCTTGCCCAAGAGCAAGTGCTATACTTGCCTGACAATATGTTGGATTTTATCGATTTAGGCCCACAAGGCGTACGCGTTGGAACTGAACTCTTAAATTCTTATCAGGGACAATTTCCTGCTGGGACTGCTTGGCCGGTGCAAAACGTGAAAATTTTGGCTCCAATCCCTCGTCCACGTAAAAATATTTTTGGTATTGGTTTGAATTATGTTGAGCACGTGGCGGAATCCAGCCGTACATTAGACACCTCAAAAGAGCTTCCAAAGCAACCGGTTATTTTTTCTAAGCCACCAACTACAGTGATTGGACCGGGGGATGCTATTGAACATAACGCCAAAATTACCCAACAATTAGACTGGGAAGTTGAATTGGCAGTGATTATCGGCACGCGTGCGAAAAGTGTTACGGCAAAAGATGCGCTTAATTATGTGTTTGGTTACAGCTTGATGATTGATATGAGCGCACGTGATTGCCGTCGTGCGGGGCAGTGGATTTACTCTAAAGGGCAAGATACTTATTCGCCATTTGGGCCTTGCATTGTCACTGCTGATGAAATACCGGACCCTCATTCCCTAGATTTAAGCTTAAAAGTGAATGGGGTAACCAAACAATCCTCAAACACACGTCATATGCTATTTAATGTAAATGCATTGATTGAAGATATTAGCCAAGGGATCACATTAGAACCAGGTGACATCATTGCGACAGGTACTCCAGAGGGTGTGGGGGCAGGTAGAACGCCACAAGAATGGGTCTGGCCGGGAGATGTCATTGAGGCATATGTCGAGAGCATTGGTGAATTGCGTCATCCAGTTGTTGCCGTTTAAGGGGGAAATATGCTGAATTTGCAGACATTTAAAGCGGCTGCGGTACAGGCTGCTCCCGTGTTTCTCGATACCCATGCTACGGTAGATAAAGTTTGTCGTTTAATTGAAGAAGCGGCAGACAACGGGGCGAAATTGGTCGCGTTTCCAGAGGTGTTTGTTTCTGGTTATCCCTATTGGAGCTGGGTGATGAACCCGATAGACGGCAGCCCATGGTTTGAAAAACTGTGCAAATCTGCCATTGAAGTCCCAGGGCCTGAAATCCAAAAAATCGCTCAAGCGGCGGCACGTCATCACATCAATGTTGTGATTGGGGTGAATGAACGCAATCCGAATGGAATTGCTACGTTATATAACACGTTAGTGACTATTTCAGATGAAGGAAAAATTTTAGGGCGCCATCGCAAATTAGTTCCAACATGGGCGGAAAAACTGACGTGGGCAAATGGAGATGCGTCCTCATTAAAAGTGCACCAAACCAGTATTGGGCCTCTCGGCGCCTTAGCTTGTGGGGAAAACACCAATACACTGGCTCGTTTTGCTTTATTGGCACAGGGTGAGTTAGTCCATATTGCGAGTTATATCGCCTTACCCGTTGCGCCGAAAGACTATGACATGGCAGAGGCGATCCGTCTGCGCGCTTCAGCCCACTGTTTCGAAGGCAAGGTTTTCACGATAGTTTCCTGTTCGACGGTGTCAGAAGAGATTATTGATGCAATGTCTACAACTTACCCAGAAGCACGGGAGCTACTGGCTCGGCCAAATAGTGCTTTTTCTGGAATTATCGGGCCTGATGGGCGTGTTGTCGGCGAACCATTGATTGACGAAGAAGGTATCGTTTACGGTGAAATTAATTTAAATCGCTGCATTCAACCACGGCAAATGCATGATATTACAGGGAATTATAATCGTTTTGATATCTTTGATTTACAGGTAAACCGTCGGCCATTAACCGCCGCACGTTTTCACGGTGATGGGCAAGATACTGAGGCGTTAAACGTATTTCCAGAATCAGCTGAGTCATTTGGGGAGAACGAGTCATGAGTTTAGCACGTACATATCGTATCGGGCAGATTGTCCCATCGTCAAATACGACGATGGAAACCGAAATTCCGTCCATATTACGGGTAAGAGAAGCCCTGTTTGCGGAACGCTTCACTTTCCATTCAAGCCGTATGCGTATGCAAAAAGTGACCAAAGAGGAGTTGGCAAAAATGGACTCTGATAGTGACCGCTGCGCTATTGAATTATCAGATGCCGCGGTTGATGTGCTGGGGTATGCTTGCTTAGTGGCCATTATGAGCATGGGTAAGGGTTATCATCGAGTGTCCGAAAAACGCTTATTCCAACGAACGGTAGATAACGGCCATTCAGCGCCAGTAGTGACTAGCGCAGGAGCATTGGTTGATGGTTTGCATGCGATAGGCGCTAAGAAAGTGTCTATTTTAACGCCGTATATGAAACCGCTGACACAGCTTGTGATTGATTATATTGAAAGTGAAGGCATTGAGGTGGTAGACAGTATTTCACTGGAAATCCCCGATAATTTAGACGTGGGGCGGCAAAATCCATTAGCACCAGCGGAAATTACTAAAAAGCTCAATACCCAAGTAGATGCAATTGTGGCGTCTGCTTGTGTGCAAATGCCTTCACTACCTTCAATACAGCTAATTGAAGACAGAGTTGGTTTACCGGTGTTATCTTCTTCGGTGGCGACTACCTATATGATGTTAAAAAAACTGGGTTTAGAAACGCGCGTTGATGGGTTTGGTTCATTGTTAAGTGGAAAGTTTTAGCTGAATTATAGCCGGCTTCTGTTACTCTTGAGGAGTTGTAACCAAACGCAATAATTCAAGAATCTATCAAGGGGAGCGAATGGCAGACTCAAAGGTTTTTGTTGATAACTATTTGCCTGCCCTGTTGGGGCAGGCTTGGATGTTGGTTTCATCCGAGTTTCATGCCATTGTTGAAGAAAAAGGTTTGTCAGTATTAGAGTGGAGAGTGTTATCCACACTGGCAGGAAATGGCTCGATGGGGATCACCGAACTTGCACAAAAAACGGTGAGTAAACAACCTACAATTACTCGTGTACTACAACGATTAGAGCAGCAGGGGCACGTGGTTCGCCACAGTAACTATAATGGCAGTGATAAGCGCATAACACTTGTTAGTGTGACATCAAGTGGAATGTCATTGGTTGATGGTTTACTTATTGCTGCACAGCAACACGAAGAGGCTGTTTTAGCGCCCTTGGGGTTACGTAAAAGTAAGGTTATTAAGCAAGTACTACAAGAATTAATTGAGCGGTATAGCCTAGAAAATGCCAATACTACCTATAAAAGTACTTCTGATAATAATCATAAAAAGAAAAAGCTGGGTAGCGGAAATGGATTTAGTGAAACAAAAGAATAGTCAGTTAATGGTGCTTTAGTTTGGTTTTTAATAGTAAGGCATAACTTATTGTTTAAATAAGAATTTAATTGTTCTATATCAAATAGATAAATAAGTTTTTTATGGACGGCTCAAGTTGACGGTAATTTTATAACTTAATGATAGATAGGCTATTTCTTAAATTTATTATTTTTATATCAGATGATTAATTGCTACTTTACATTGATTCAATTTATCTATTTACTGCATAACTGATAATTAATGATTAGCTAAACATGGAGCAATCAATGTCAGTAGTGACACTTGTACTCGTTTTTTTATTAGCCGTTGTTGTGAGCGTTTTTGTTTCACGATTGCTCAAAGATATTATTCCATTACCCCTGATTCAGATAGCATTAGGGGCTGGCTTGTCTTTATACGGTTTTACAGTTGAATTTGAACCTCATCTATTTCTATTTTTATTTATCCCTCCTTTGCTGTTTCTGGACGGTTGGCGTATTCCTAAAGAAGCCTTATTCCAAGAAATTAAACCGATCATGTCGTTAGCCATCGGCCTAGTGGTTGTCACGGTTATTGGTATGGGCTTTTTTATACATTGGTTAATTCCGGCTATTTCTTTAGCTGTTGCCTTTGCCTTGGCTGCTATTTTGTCGCCAACAGACCCTGTTTCAGTGTCTGCAATGACTGTCAATTCCCCATTGCCATCGCGAATGGCACATATTCTAGAAGGGGAGTCATTGCTGAATGATGCAACGGGCCTAGTGTGTTTCAGTTTTGCGGTGGTCGCTGCGTTAACAGGTACATTTTCTCTTGCTTCAGCGGCGGGGCAGTTTGTGCTCGTTGCATTCGGGGGAATTTTAATTGGTTTGCTGGTGGCTTGGGCAATTGGTTGGTTAAATCAATTGTTAGTTAAGCGTACTGGTGAAGAGCCTGCTATTCAAATTATGATCAGCCTATTGATGCCATTTACGGCTTACTTATTAGCTGAACATCTACATGTTTCCGGTATTTTAGCCGCAGTGGTTGCTGGTATTGCCATGCACTATGAAAAAATTGCAGGGCGTATGCAAGCCGCTACACGGATGCAAAGTAAAGCGGTATGGGACACGGTACAAACCGCGTTGAACGGAATGATTTTCATTTTGTTAGGTGAGCAGTTACCCGGTATGTGGACAAACATGCCTGCTGTCGCAGAAGCGGCTGGGGCGAGTCACCCTTGGATGTTATTTGTGTATGTGGCAATCATTACTGTGGCCTTGGCGGTTTTACGGTTTAGCTGGGTGTGGATCTCGATGACTCTAACGGTCTTCCATAAACGCCGTCGCGGTAAAGAAGCTGATGTCATGCATATTCGTATGATGGCGGTTATGGCGACAGCAGGTGTGCGTGGAGCGATTACGTTAGCGGGTATTTTGACATTACCATTACTGATGCCAGATGGTTCATTATTTCCGAATCGTGATGTGGCTATTTTCTTAGCAATGGGAGTGATTTTATGTTCATTGCTGATTGCCAGTATTGCGCTGCCAATTTTAACCAAGGGGCTGGTACAAGATTTACCTTATGATAATGACGAAATTCGAGCGCGTTTAGCCTTAAATGAGGCAGCAATGGCGCATTTACGTGAATTGATGAACCACCCATCGGATGATATGGATGAAATTGCGATGCGTACTGAGGTTGGGGCGCAACTGTTAGAAATTTATGGCAGACGACTCGATAACTCAGATGAAACTGAGTCAGATGTGTATGACTTACATAAGATGATTGATATGGAACGTGAGATGTCCAAGTCAGCATTAAAAGCAAAACGGGACGCGTTATATCAAATGCGTAAAAGCAAAAATATCAATGAAAGGGTGTACCATCGTTTACGTGATGAACTTGATTTAAAAGAAGAAACACTTAATCACCATAAAAATGGTAAACATTAGTTAGTAAAATAAAAGACCTGAATTTATTCAGGTCTAAGGTTGTTGACAAAGCGGGATAAAAGCGTGGTTTTTCCCGCTTTGTGTTATCAGCCGAAAATCAAAAAATTGATTTTCCAAATTTATTTTCAAAACCTCTTTTATTTATGCTCATAATTCAACTAAGTTTGACAGTTTGTATTGACCACTGATAAGTTGATTATAATTCCATTTGGGAAATTTATATGTCACAGGGTGTCGTTAGCTTAAACATTATTATTACCATCACTTAGTGGTGGGGATAAGCGACATCCTAAACCCGCCAGATAAGGCGGGTTTTTTGTTCTTATCTGGTTAATACTTCAGTAAGGAACGATTTATGAATTTAGCAGAAGCATCATCATTACTAAAAAATCAACCTCGTTTGCATTTTCTTTGTGGCAAAATCGCTTCAGGGAAATCCACATTAGCAAAACAATTGGCTAACTCGCCTTGTACTATTTTGCTTTGTGAAGATGAGTGGCTTGCTGCACTTTACCCTAATGAAATTACTGAATTAGTTCACTATATTGAGAAAAGTGCTTTAGTGAAGCAAGTATTAGAAGGTCATATCAAGCAATTGATACTGGCTGGAAATAATATTGTGATGGATTTTCCTGCTAATACACCCTTGCAAAGGCAATGGTTAAGATCATTGGCGCAGACATCTGATGCTCATTATATATTTCATGTATTGCAGGTCAGTAATGATGAGTGTAAAGCAAGGCTTGTGGCCCGCAATTTAGCAGGGGAAAACCCATTTCAAACATCTGAAATGCAATTTGATTTAATTACTGAGCATTTTTCCTATCCAGAAAGCAGTGAGCAGCTAAACTGTCAATTCTATCCATAAGAGTAACATATCGGAGTAATAAACCTCAGAAAGATACTTATTACTCCGATTTCTGGTTACTTAGGGCGATACATTTTGAGGTTTTGCTGTTGTTCAATCCAATAATAATCAGCAGGTCCTCCTGCTCGTAATAGTGGTTTCTGGCCAGCACAATCATATAAGCCATCATTCAATGCTGACTCATCAATATGCACCATGACGACTTCACCCATCACCATCCAAGTATCCAATAACTGGCCATCAGCACGTTTAAGTTGTTGGTATTGCGTGACAACACATTCCATTGAAACGGGTGTTTGAGCAACACGAGGCGGCGAAACTAATGTCGAGGGGAGAGTTGATAGCCCCGTTAGTGTGAACTCGCTTTCGCCACGTGCGAGTGTGGCGCTACTCATATTTACATGCTCACCTAGTGACAATGTTGCGAGGTTATAAACGAATTCCCCTGTTTCAATGGCATTGGTGACTGAATCTTTTTTCCCAACGCTCGAAAAGGCCAATATAGGTGGTGAATAATTGAAAATATTGAAAAAACTATAGGGAGCTAGGTTGGTTCTACCTTTGCTATCACGGGTTGATATCCAACCAATCGGCCTAGGGCCAATAAGTGATGGAATAGGGTCGTGGGGTAGCTTGTGACCTTGCTGTGGTTGGTAACTATAAAATTTTGCTGTCATTGTGAATTCCTTTTTAGTTTTACTCTAACGGATATTTGAATAAGTTGTTAGGTGTTTAAATAAAAAATGCTATAAATGCATAAAAAATGCAGTAAATGGATATTTTATTTTAAATCTTAATTATGTTAATTATGGGGAATATAACGTAAGCTGATAGTAATTATTTAAATAATTATTAATGCGTTATATTTGTCATTTTTTTTATTTATTGATTTTATTATTTAACTCTATTTTTGTGTAAATTTGATATATTTATCTGTCTTAATTGAAAGCTTTAATGTGTTCTTTTAATTTTATTTTCCCCGGTATGTTAATATTTTAATGTAATTAATTTACTTTTCTATTATCTTAATTGAAATTCATTTTAACACTTTGATTTTAATTGTTTATTTTTTAATTTTATTAATCATGAAACACAAGCTATATAATTTAATAGGAAATGACTATCAAATTATATAAATTCGATCGATACAAACGTATTTACAGAATTAATTAATAAACCTATATTTAAATTAAGTTATTTCTATCTATTTTTTGATGTGTCTAAATTTTATTTTATATAAAAATAAATCGATTTTTAAATTAGCAATGAGTAATTTAAAATTTCATATAAGAGTACTACTCATTGGAAATAATATGACAAAAACAAATATATTATTACGTCGAGATATTGGGTTGTTTTTAAGACAAGCTAGAATTGATAAATCATTAACAGGATACCAATTAGCGGAAATATTAAAAATAAGTCAACAGCAGGTTTCTCGTTATGAAAGAGGGGAAACCGGTATTAATGTTGAAGTATTGAATACCCTTCTGATCGTATTAGAAAAAAACTGGCTAGAATTTTTCTTCAAAGTTTTAGTTAATTACTCGAGTGAAATTGCAGATATAAGAACACAGGATGAGCTTTTTTACCTCATCGAAAGATCATTTTTCTATTATTATGGAAAACCAAAAAAAAGATGATTTTCAATCAAATATATCGTTAATTTAATTATGCGCTCATAGTGTGATACTTGGTTTTTGTATCCTCTTTCATTGAATTAAATATGGGAATCAGATTTACGCTATTAAATTTCTAATAGTGTATTTGTTGTAGTTTTATTTTTTAATTGAAAGGAAAAATCTATGCGATTAACCAAATTAAATATTGCACCTCAATTATCAAAATCAACTCAGTTATTTATTTTTACTGCATTGATGGCGGGTTTATTATCAGCAAATTCTGCTGCAGACAATACAGGCACGGTTGATTTTGAGGGTGTCGTTGTTAGCACGCCTTGTAATATAGCCCAATCTTCACTAAAGCAAGTTATTGATTTTGGACAGTTATCTCGTAGAGCACTGGAAAATGGTCGTGTGGCTGAAGTGAAATTTAATATTGAATTTACTGGGTGTGATTTCACTGATTTCGATACTGATGTAACCGGAAAACCTATTGCTGTTAAATCAATGGAATTAGTGTTTACAGGCCAAAGCTATGCGGATGCAACAAATACTTTACTTTCTACTTCTGCAGGTAATACCAACAATGTGGGAATTGGCATTGATGGATTTGAATTTGGAAAAGCGAAAGATGTACTCTCACGGATCATCAATAAAAAAGGTGATAATGTTTTATCTTTCAAAGCATTAGCGAAAGCTGTTGATACAACGAAAAGTGTATCGGAAGGTAAGTTCAGTGCAGTCACAAACTTTCGTATTACCTATCAATAACTAAATTGTTTAACCGCCAGAATTAACTGGTGGTTAAATAGTGAGCCGCTATAGGAGGGGTTGTGGATAGTTATCAAAGGATTATGAATATAACGGTACTGTTGGTAATGCTTATTTTTAGTATTCATTCACATGCAGACACCAAAAATGGTAAACCCTACAACGTCAATGCAATAACGTTACTTAAAGGCAGCGTCATTGATGCACCGTGTTCAATTTCGTTACAAAACCGCTATCAAACTATTGATTTTTCTTCTTTGGCTCTTTCTTTTTTATCTAATAACTTGCAACGAGAAATGCATGACCAGCCTTTTATTATCGAGCTACAAGATTGCGGTAGTGCCTATTCAAGCATTGATCTAAAAACATGGAAGATACGCTTTGTTGGCCAAAATGCACCATATATTGATGCTTTTACACTACAAGGTGCCTCGGAAGGATTAGGTATATCGGTATTAGATAATGCAAAAATACGATTACAACCCAATAAGGATTATTCATTATCTAACAATGTGTTGTATCAAGATAAATCAGGGTACAGCCTTTTCCTACGCTATTTCCTACGTTTGGAATTAACCGGACAGCCGATCCAAGCAGGTCGTTATTACGGACTGGTCCGTTTCTTCATCGATTACCAATAACACACACGAGTAATACGCTTTTATAAACTTCATTTTGAAGATGCATTCTTATTGCATTTAATCTGGTATAGCTAGGATGGTATAGAGCATGGTGTTCAAAATTAACGAAAAATTGAAACTAGCTTGGCACATTGCTTTTCTGTTACCGAGTCTTATGGGATGGAAAGCATTTGCAACTGAATTTAATACAGATGTGTTAGATGCAGATGATATTCAAAATATTGATATGAGCCAGTTTTCGGTTGCCGGGTATACGCTACCGGGGAATTATGTTTTTACTCTCTTTGTTAATGGGCAACGTTTAGGGGCACCCCGCGATATCTCTGTTTATGAAAACAAACCAATCGCAGGTGAATCAACTCAAGTGGCACAAACTATCTGTATTCCTCCTGATGTCCTTGAGTTAATTGGTTTAAAGCGTTCTGCAATGAAAAAGGTGACACTTTCCCATAATGGGAAATGTCTCGATTTTTCTGCGCTAGATGGGATTCAAACTACCATTGAGCTCAGTACGCTGTCGCTGAAAATGATTATTCCACAAATATGGATGGAATATCGCGACCCATATTGGGTACCTGCTAATTTATGGGAAGAGGGAATAGATGGCGCATTTATTGATTACAATGCGAATATTTCTGCAACTAAAGAAACGGATAGTAATCGGCAAATCTATTTATCAAGCAATGGGATTACAGGGGTAAATTGGGGGGCTTGGCGCTTACGTGGGGATTACAGTACATCTTATCAGAAGCAACGGGGGGATTACCCTCAAGAGAAACACAACTTTGATTTTACTCGTCTTTATGCATTTACTTCATTGAAAGATAGCGCTTCAATTTTTACCGTGGGAGAAAATTATTTTTATTCGGATATTTTTGAGTCTTGGCAATATACCGGTTTTTCTTTAGAAAGTGATGACCGCATGCTACCGCCTAAATTAGTGGGGTATGCACCTGAAATTATTGGTGTGGCAAACACTAATGCAATTGTGACTGTTCGCAGTCAAGAACGTATTATTTCTGAAACAGCCGTTCCTCCGGGGCCATTTCGAATTCAAACACTCGATAGTGGTATTCGTGGCGTATTGGATGTGACGGTACGTGAAGAAAATGGCGAAGAGAGTAAATTTAGTATTAGTACCGCCTCGTTACCTTATTTAACACGTCCTGGACGGGCTATCTATAAGGTTGCGATGGGAAAGACGCGTTATGACAATCGGCATTTGACGGGGGAGCCTGTTGTAAGTGGTGAATTATCATATGGTGTTTCAAATGCATGGTCATTATATGGCGGAACTCAGCTTAATGGTTATTACCAAAGTGCAGCGCTAGGGATAGGACGAGATCTTTTTTCAATAGGCGCGGTTTCTTTTGATATCACTCAATCCTTTGCCGATTTTTCAGATAAAAGACGCCAAGGGCGCTCTTATCGTGTTAATTACGCAAAATCTTTCGATGATTTACGTACCGATATTACCTTTGCGGGTTACCGCTTTGCTGACAAAGAATACCGAACACTGACGCAATTTATGGATGAAGATAGAATAGGCAATGGTGTTCAGGCAGCAAAAGAAAATTATCAATTATATTTAAATAAATATTTTGATGATTTTAATATTTCTCTTAATTATCAATACAGTACTTATTGGCAGCATGATTCACAAACACAATATGGCTTATACATTAATGCGCCTTTAAATTTTCCACTTCTGTCCCGAAATGCGGCAAATTTATCATTATCAGCGACTCGTACTGAACGAGACAATGGTAATGAAGATGATGCTATTAATCTGTATCTCACCTTGCCATTATTCCGTGGGCATAGTGTCACATTTTCTGAGCTCTACTCACGCTCAGCAGGAAATAACCAATTTAATCATCAGGTTGGTTATAGCGGTTATGGGGAGCAAGACAATTACAATATCAATGTGGGTTATAGCCATGGCCAACATATTGATAACCAAGCCAGTTTGAGTGGCTTCTACTCACGAGACCTGTCCCAAGCAAGTACATCGATAAATGCGAGCTATGTACCAGATCAATACCACAGCATTGGTGGGTCAATAAATGGTGGGGTCACATTAACCTCTAAAGGGGCGGCATTACACCGCTCAGCGCACGGTGATACACGGCTTATGATTGAAACACCGGATGTGAGCGGCGTTCCTCTCGATAATGGCGTGATTAAAACCAATGCATTTGGATTAGCTGTTATTCCTAATATGAATAGTTACCGGAAATCAACCGCCTCAATTAATACGAGTCAGCTTCCTGATGATATAGAAAGCCTTGATCCCTCAACAGATATTACCTTAACCAAAGGCGCCATTGGTTATCGCAGCTTATCAGTGATGAAAGGCCATAAGTTATTCGCTGTTTTTGTTCTGTCTGATGGAAGGCACCCACCTTTTGGCGCGAGCGTTCGCAATAAAAATAACCAAGAATTGGGACTTATTGGTGAAGGTGGAGTGACATGGCTAGTGGGGGTCTCACCTCAAGAAAAACTGTCGTTGTATTGGAATAACCAGCCACAGTGCGAGTTATCTCTACCTGAAAAATTAGATGAGCTTACGGATCTATTATTACTGCCGTGTTCTTCGGTCAAAGCTCTTGGTTCAATTTCTTCGTCATCAAGTAAATGATTGTGAGGCTAATTATGTGGAAGTTAGATATCTATCATCAATGGATTATGAGAGTGCTGTTTGCCATACCAATATTGTCCTTTAATACCGATGCAGCCGTGACTTTGGATCGAACTCGGATCATTTTCCCCGGGAATGCAAAATCGATCAATATCAAAATAACTAATGATAACCCAGAAGAAGCTTACCTAGCGCAGAGTTGGATTGAAGACCAGCAAGGTCAGAAGTTAATAAAGGGTGCATTATTAGCCACGCCACCTCTACAACGTGTTGAGCCGAATAGCCAAAGTTTAGTTCGCTTGAGTGTTACGCCTTTATTTAGCCAGTTACCGCAAGATAGGGAATCCGTATTTTATTTTAATTTACGGGAAGTTCCGCCTAAATCTCATGATGCGAATACCTTACAAATTGCTTTGCAATCGCGGGTGAAGCTTTTTTATCGACCCGCATCCATTCTAGCTGAGTCTGAGACAAATTGGGCGCATAAAGTCACATTAATGAAAACGCATAAAGGGTATCAACTCAATAATTCAACGCCTTTTAATTTGACTGTTATTGGGTTGGGTAATAACCAAAAACAATCTGAGCAAAGTCAATTTGAGGTAGTGATGGTACCGCCTAAATCTACCCAAGAGCTTGTTTCCCAGCCTCTGACAAAACCTCATCTAACCTATATCAACGACTATGGCGGAAAACCGACTTTGGCTTTTCGTTGCCAGCAAGACATTTGCACTGTGGTCGATGAACGCTAGTTAGGTAGGAATATATGGCTAGCATTAATAATAGAAGGAGTAATGCATTGATAAAACATATGCTTATCGGTCTATTTTTCATTAGTGGCATGATGGAGGGAATGGCTTCAGCGAGCGGATTTTTAAATCATATTGCGGTGAATGAATCACATTATGAAGATTTAAATAGTGGATGGTTAGAAGTCAGCGCTGAATTATTCAATTCACCTTGTCATTTAAAAATATCAACCTCAACGGTGATGTTGACAGAATGTGGCGCAGGCGACGCCTTTTCTGCTAACAAAACACAAACAACGCCTGCACGAATACGCTTTTATGATGTGCAAAATGGGAATGTTACGGCCATGGAGAAAATAAGTTTACTCAACGGTAATAATTTAATTCACCCGCCTGTTGCTATACACAAATCGAAAGTGTTACGGCTGGAGGTGGCTTATGAGTAAGGTCATTTTACTTTTAAGTCTTGGAATTCCTATATTGGGTTGGAGTATGGATAGCCTTGATGTGGAATTTAGTGGCATTTTAGTCAACAAAACCTGTCAGTTAGCGGCTGATTCCATTACTAAGCAGGTGAAAATTGAAAATATACGTTTGAAGTCGATTAATGACAACATTACCAGTGATATCACTCCATTTTTTATCACGATTGAAAAATGCAGCCAAGCTGACCTCAATAAGATGATTAAAATTACTTGGAAAAGCCCAAAACGCGTCAATATAGAGGGGCAAAGTTACCTTGGAACAGATGGTAATAGTGGAGTATTGCTAGGGGTGGTTGATAAGCAAAGGGCTCTTGTTATTTGGGAACAATCGATTGAGGTAGAACCGGTTACTGTAGCTGATGGAAGCCAGCAATTGGAATTTGGCGTATTTGTCCGTAAAAACCCATTGAATGAGGCAAAAAAAGGTTTTTTCTCAAGCTCAGCGACTTTTACATTGGAGTATGAATGATGAAAACAACTAATTGGTTATCTAAATTAATTTTGTGTGTTTTATTCATCTCATTTATGTCTAAGTCAGATGTTTTAATCGATGTGAGTGCGACATTAGTCGACCCAGCCTGCCAGCTTCGTAGCGAAGATAACAGCACACCATTAAAAATTAATTTTGGGGTGATTAATATACCAATTAATTCAGATGATGTTTCTCAATCCCATACATTTCCGTTGTATTTAACAGGCTGCAATTGGAATAAAGCTCTTGGTATCATGATTAACCCCAAAAATAGTAACACTATGGTTTATCAAGGAAAAATTATTTTATCAACCAGTACTGATGGTCTTGGCATTAATATCAATAACCTAACTGGCGGTGTGGCTCATCCACTTGAAGTTAATCAAATTCAGCAAATATTTCCTGAACAAATAGATGCCACGTTGCAGCGAATTATTTTACAAGCTGAGCTCGTCAATACCCTGCCAGCGAGTCAGCTCCGTGCTGGAAAATTTAGTGCTATTGCCATGATTTCGGTCACTTACTATTAAGGCGGTAATATCGGTTATGTCTAATTTTCAAATCCTGTTTCAGGTGTTTTTTAGCTCAATAGTGAAAAGGCAATCTTCCCTATTTTTGGGGAAAGGATTCTTTAAGCAATTATTTAGTCTCTCAATGTATTCTCTGGTAGCTATTCTCGGTTTGTATGGAATGAAAGCCTATGCGGACTATGCACCTCGAATACAAAATTCGAATGCAGGTTATTTAATTCGCCTCGACAGCAATAGTGTTATTGACCCCGTCTCACGAGTGGGCTCTGATGGTAAAAATTATCATCGCGTGGGAAACCCTATCGTTATTGATGGCAATAGCGCCCAAGTGAGCGTATCTGGCTTGGTTGATTGTGTTGGAAGACGGTGGGGGAGCAGTAATACCAGAATTCATTCATCACAGGCATTTCATCGTTTGTTTATGTATGTGGCTTCTGCGGGAGTGACGATTGATGGAAAAACCGCCTACCGAATTAATAATAACCTTGTGATGACAGTAGAAGCCCCTATTATGGATTGGAAGAATATTGATGCCGGAATGTGCTCATATGCTTATGTGGGGCTCGTTCGCTCCGCCCATGAGTTTACGAGTCAATTTCCGATTACCATCACATTTTATATTAATGAGCAAATTATTGATGGAAAATTAGTTATCCCCGCAATGGATTTAGCCGGTTATGTTCGCGCTTTTACTGAACCTAAATCTGTACCGCCTTTTGATAGCTGGCTACTATCTGACTCAACAGTGCCAATGCGTCTTGCGGCTTCTCAGCTAAATGTAAAAGCAATGTGTTCCACGCAAACGAGCTCTGGGCAGGCTAGTACAGTCAATTTGCGACATGGCCAATTAAGTAGCGTTTATTATGATAGCTTGGTGAGTGAAAGCATCAGATACACCTGCAAATTTGCTGCCTTAACAAAGGTCAGGCTGCGGTTAGACTATGCGACCGATAGCGACCCGCAAAAGCGATTGCCGATGAAAGATGCTGCAAATAGAACGATTTACAGTCAGTTAGAAATTGTGGATGAGCAAACCGGGGCGACAGGCACAGACATTCGTGTGGGAATTCAGTCAGATCGTACGATTCAGATACGTAGTCGTATTCAAGGAGCTAATGCAGACGCAGGAAGCTATCAAGGGTCTGCATGGTTAATCGCCACATTTGATTAAATTGAGCTTTTGAATGGTTAGATATTATCCACCAATTCTCTGAATAAAACTGGATGGACTTTGCCCTAACCATTTTTTAAACATGGTCGAAAAAGACCCAACACTGCTGTAGCCTAAATCGAATGCGACCTCGGTAATGGATTTACCCGCAGAAATGTGGGTAATTGCACTTAATAAGCAAGCTTGCTGTCGCCAGTCAGAGAAAGAGAGCCCTGTTTGAGCGCCAAAAAAACGGCTAAATGAGCGCTCGCTTTTATGTAATTTAGCGGCCCACTCTTGGGGAAGTGACGTGATCTGTGGTGCTTTTAAAAACTCACGGCATAGCTTAGCTAAATGTTCATCTCGTGGGATGGGGGCGTAGAAAGGCAGGGGCTCTGCTTGTGCAATTTCATGCAAAATCAACTGGTACATGACTCCATCACGACCATTTAAATCATATTCAATCGGGGTATCAACGGCTTCGAGTAATAACTGACGTAGTAAAGGTGAAACTCTAAGCACTTCACACTTATTCCCTTTGCGTGGAGCAGCACTCGGTTCGATATACAAGCTTCGGGTGCTGACGTTCAACATGCGGGTTTCATGAGGGGTATTACAGGGGATCCAAACCCCGCTATCAGGCGGGATGACCCATTCCCCATCAGCGGTACTGACTTCAATCAAGCCTGTCGCACCATATAAAAACTGGGCGCGTCGATGGACGTGAGAATCGAGTAACACGTTTGGTAGGTAATCAGTGCCTATAGCTAACACATCACGTGGAGTGGCATCGACAGTTTTTAGAGGAATATTTCGCATAGGAATTTATCTTGGCTGAGATTCAAAAATTATTATCTATTTTCTGAATATAGGCAATTTTTATTGACATAACCACATGTTTTATATGGTTGGCTGAAATTCCAATGTGTTTGGCGGTTTTTCGAAAGTTGGAAAACCGGGAAATGATTACTCTAGCGCGGCAACCTAATGTATGCCAGAGGTAGAGTTATCATGGAAAATTATCACGATCGGGCGGATAGCAAGAGTCTGATTGAACCCTTAACCCGTCGTCGGTTTATTCAAGGCAGCTCTGCGCTCATGGCTGTCCCCTTTATTGCCACAAACACGGTCGCATCGACACCAGAAAACCCGAATATCATCCCAACGACAACGCTGCAAGATGACGGTGAGCGTGTGGTCTCCACCTGTAGCAGTTTTGACTGTGGTGGTAAATGTGATATTCGAGCGCACGTTAAAGAAGGCGTAGTAACCCGAATTAGTACCCGCCCAGATGCTGATTTAGATGAAGAGATGCCCATCATGCGTGCTTGCGTGCGTGGCCGCAGTTACCGGAAATTTGTTTATCACCCAAATCGACTGAAATACCCAATGAAACGAGTGGGTAAACGTGGAGAAGGGCGCTTCGAGCGAATTAGCTGGGAGGAAGCGACGACATTGATTGCCGACAATATGCAACGTATCAACCAGCAACATGGCCCTGCATCACGCTTTGTTAGCCTCAGTACTGGGGTGACTGGTGGGATTTTTTCCGGCGCGAACATGTTGCGCCGGTTATTTAATCTAACCGGTGGTTTTTTAGAAAATTACCACTCAGTGAGTAACGGCAATACCATGGCGGTCACACCTTATACCTATGGCACATCAGCAAGCGGTAGCACGCTAGACACACTCGAAGATACGCCATTGGTGATCCTGTGGGGGCATAATCCCAACGAAACCATTTTTGGTCATACGAACCATTATTTTCAAAAAATGAAAAAAAATGGCACCAAATTCATTGTTGTCGATCCGCGTTATTCGGATACCGCATCGTCATTAGCAGATCAGTGGATCCCGATTTTACCCACCACCGACAATGCGATGATGGATGCCATGATGTATGTGATCATCAGTGAGGGTCTGCATGATCAAGCCTTTATCGATAAATTCACGGTTGGTTTTGATGAGCACCAGATGCCTGATGGCGTGCCAGAAAATGAGTCACTGGTGGCGTATCTCATGGGTAAAAAAGATGGAATAGTGAAAACGCCAGAATGGGCGGAACCCATTACCAAAGTACCCGCCGACACCATACGTCAATTGGCGCGTGAATATGCCAACACCAAACCAGCGGCATTAATGCAAGGCTGGGGGCCTCAGCGTCATATTTGTGGGGAACGTTCTGCCCGAGGCGCGACCTTGTTGGCAACAATCACGGGTAATGTGGGTGTAAAAGGGGGATGGGCAGCAGGTTACGGCATGGCCGTCACGCCGGATCTCCGTAAAACTCTCGCGGGGCCTCGCTTATTTGACAACCCAGTGAAAGCGAAAATCAATATCACCAATTGGGTGCAGGCCTGTGAAAACAAAGATCTGGTGACGCCAAATAATGGTTTAAAAAACGCAGAAAAACTCGATACCGAAATCAAAATGATTTTTTCGTTAGCGGGTAACTATATGACTAACCAGAACCCCGATATTTTGCATGCCGCTAAAGTTCTGGAAGACGAAAGTAAAGTTGAGTTTATTGTTTACAGTGACTTATACATGACACCCAGTGCCAAGTATGCCGATATTTTACTGCCTGAAACCAGTTTCCTAGAGCGCTGGAATGTGGGCGGCACATGGGGAACCGGTAACTATATTATTTTATCTGAAAAAGTCGTCGAGCCTGAATTTGAGCGCCGTAGTGACTATGAATGGTTGCGCGACGTGGCTGAAAAACTCGGTGTTGGCGAAAAATTCAGTGAAGGCCGTACAGAAAAACAGTGGATTGAGCATTTAGTTAATGACGCTCATCAAAAACGCCCAGAAGATGGCATTCCAACCTTTGATGAGTTGCAGGTTAAACGTCGACATCTATTAAAACATAAACCGCACGTGGGTCATGTCGCCTTCGAGAAAAACATTAACGATATCAAGAATAACCCGTTTGAAACACCATCGGGGAAAATTGAAATTTTTTCTCAGCGCCTTTATGAGCGTCATGACATGGATATCCCAGCGTTATCTCACTATGTGCCCGCCATTGAAGGGCCAGAAGATGAACTAGTTTCTCGCTATCCATTGCAATTAATCACTTGGAAAGGCCGTAATCGTGCCAATTCAACGCAATTTGCTAACCCGTGGTTACAAGATGTACAACGCCAAGAATTGTGGATCAATCCCATTGATGCCAAACGACGAAATATCGCCGATGGGGAACGGGTCAAAGTGAATAATGACCGCGGTATTACCATGGTGCCGGTCAAAATCACTCAGCGCATTATGCCTGGTGTTGTTGCTTTACAGGCAGGGGCGTGGTGGCAACCGGATGAAAATGGCATTGACCAAGGTGGTTGTGCGAACGTTTTAACATCTTCCCGTAGTACAGCAATGGCACATGGAAATGCCCATCAAACCTTATTGGTGGAGGTAAGCAAAGCATGAGTAAATTTCAGGTTTATCCCGCGATTAGCGACAAACAGCTTGGCTTTTATATTGACTCTGCCCGTTGTTCCGGTTGTAAAGCCTGCCAAGTGGCGTGCAAAGATAAAAATAACCTCGACGTGGGGCGCAAATATCGTCGTGTATACGAAGTCGCTGGTGGTGAGTTTATCGAAAACGGCACAGGGGGGCTGGTGAATAACGTCTTTGCCTATACGTTGTCCATTTCATGCAACCACTGTGCCGACCCAATGTGCGTGAAAAATTGCCCGACGACAGCCATGCACAAGCGTGAAGGGGATGGCATTGTGATGGTCAACACAGATAAGTGTGTGGGTTGTGGAACCTGTGCGTGGTCTTGCCCGTATGGTGCACCGCAAATGAACCCGGAAACTCAGCAAATGTCGAAGTGTGATTTTTGTATCGACCTGCAACTAAAAGGGGAGCAGCCCGTCTGTGTCGCCACTTGCCCATTAGGGGCTATTCAGTTTGGCCCGATTGATGAATTACGACAACGTTATGGGGAGCTAGCGGATGTTCGAGGATTACCAGATTCATCGATTACCCACCCAAATTTAGTGATCCATCCACATCTTGGGGCGGGTCGTACACAAGACTCACAAGGAGAAGCCAAATGAATGAATGGCCACTGTTATTATTCACATTTTTAATGCAAACATCCATTGGGTTGAGTGTGATGTTAGCGCTTTTTGCAAACAAATTATCGGCGAATCTAACGGGCAAAACGCACGCACAGTTTTTGCTGTGGTATGTATTTGTCGCCTGCGTATTTGCGGGTATCGGTTTATTGTCTTCAATCACCCACTTAGGGGTTCCTTTAAATGCGCCTAACTCACTGCTGAATATTTTTTCATCGTGGTTAAGCCGTGAAGTAGTATTCACCGCGACCTATTTTGCTTTTCTCGGGCTGACTTTCCTATGGTTATGGTTCAAAAAGGAATTGTCATATTTGCTACTTGGCTTGGCCATTATTGCAGGGCTATGCGATGTGTATGCCATGGCCTCAATCTATCGTTATACATCAATGTTAACGTGGATGAATGATAATACGTATTTGATGTTCTACGGCACCATGTTTACTGCGGGAGCGGCCGGGTATTATTTATTAATCAATTTGTTAGTGCGTTTTAATGCGGGCTCGTCAGTGGCTCAGATTTCAACCCGTGGGTTATGGGTGCTATGGGCAGTGATTGGGTTTAGCTTATTGGTTCGTCTAGCTTATCAACCGGCTTATGAAAGTTACTTGGTTCACACTAGCTATAATAATGAATCCATTACATTTCCTATCGATTCTATCCATGCCTACCAAAACATTTGGTCATTACGGATGACAAGCTGGATCGTTGGAATATTGGCGGTGATGGTATTGGGGTATGGGGTGTTTCGTCATATACGACAAACGGCGAATGGGGTGATAACGTCGAGCAGTAAAGGGTATTTAGTGATTGGTTGTACAGCGGCGATGGTGGCTGAATTTATGTTGCGTTACTGCTTTTACACGATCCACTTATAAATAACAACGAGTTGCAAACAACAGTTTATTGCTTAGGAAGTTATCTTTCTTATGATCCATTTTTCACACTATGCAGCGGCGTTTAATATTTTAGGCACATGCTATTTATTTTCACCCAATGATGATGCAAGCCATTATGCGATAAGCTTTTTCAAGTTAAATGACTTTGCCTCCCAGTGGCCTTGTAAAATTAGTAATCAACTTAGCGAACGCATTACGATGTCGCTAAAAATAGAAACGGCAACGCTGCATACTCAGTGGACGGATTTATTTATTGGGCCAGAAGCACTACCCGCCCCGCCATGGGGCTCGGTTTACCTTGACCCTGAAGGTGTTTTGCAAGGTTCTTCCACGGTGGCATTGAGTGAGTTTTTAAAACGGGAGCGTTTAAAAATTCAGACGCGTTATCCAGAGCCTGCCGACCATGTTGGTTTAATGTTATTTCAAGCGGCAGTTTTGGCTTCACAAGTCAGAGAGGTGGCATTAAAAGAGCTGTTGAATGATCATTTAGGGAATTGGTTACCGCAATTTTCTCAGCAATTAAATCGAACAACGCAGAGCCCTTTTTATAATGGGTTGACCGAATTAGCATTGGTGACTGTCAGGTCGTGCTTGTAATATTATTCAATATTTTTGATTGTTAAATGGTTAATTAAACGTAATATTTGAATGGGTGAAAAGTTAACAAATTTTAATTAAATGAAAATTGATTTAGTTATAAGAAATGCAAATTAAAATGATTCTTACTTTATATTTTTAAGCCATAATACATTTTTAAGTCATACTACTTAATGATGTCTATGAAAATGTAAAGGGGTATAAAGTGGTCAATTTATTTAATCGGCTGTTGTCCCATGAAGATGCAGGTAGGTTGTTATTGCGTCTTTCTGTTGGCGGGCTCATGTTATTTCATGGAATGAGTAAATTACTGACAGGGGCCAGTGGTATCAAGGCATTACTGGCTTCTTATGGCTTACCTGAATTTATTGCTTATGGAACAATTTTAGGTGAAGTCGTCGCCCCTATTTTCATTATTTTAGGTATTTTAACTCGTCCATCAGCTTTATTAGTGGCTTTCACCATGGTGGTTGCATGGTTGATGATTGGGCTAGATAAAACATTTGTATTGGATAAAACCGGCGCATGGGCCATTGAAAGTCTGGTGTATTTTTTCTTGAGTGGTATTGCATTGGCATTTTTAGGTGCGGGTAAATATTCCATTATCAAAAACCCGAACTGGCGATAAATTAGTTTTTATAAAGTGTTTGACATTGCCTTTGAAAAAAGACCATCAAAAAATTTCTGATGGTCTATTTTTTTGCCCAAACTACAGGGGCAAGGCACACGATTTTTCTGGAATATTGGTAATTTAAGCCATTTTGGCTATAATAGCTAATCAAGCCATTTTATATTGTAGGTGATGTATGGAAACGATCCCCGCACAAGTCGCTAAAAATCAATTTGGTGATTTGCTGATGAAAGTTCAACGTGCACCTGTTGAAATAAGTAAGCATGGAAAACGTGTAGCTGTTGTTATCTCCCCAGATGAATATGACCAGCTAATGCAGTTAAAATTACAGAGTTTAAAAGCGGTTTTGGCTGAATCTATTGCGCAAGCAGAACGCGGTGAATTTCATAGCATTGATGATGTATTTGCACCATTGACCGTGGATGAACTTGAAAATAAGGCTTAAGGATGAGCGTTAGGTTTACTTATAAAGCAAAAGAACATATCCGCTCAATTCAGCTGTATTCTCTGCGTAGATGGGGGAAAAATGTTGCAAAAGCGTATGCTAACTCATTACGAGTGACAATGACGGATATACTTGCTAATCAGCCATCCCTTGGTCGTGATCGTAGTGAAGATTTGCATTTGGGCGTTTTCAGCTTTCCCGTTGAAAGCCATATTATTTATTATAGAGAAGCGCGTGAAGGCATTGAAGTGCTGGCGATATTACATCATACACAGGATCCAAACTCTCATTTATAGAAATCCGGGTGACAATACACTTTGTTGTTAATGATTTAATATTATTAAAGAAAAAGACCATCAAAAATGATTCTGATGGTCTATTTTTTTTGAAAAATACCTGTTAATGATTCTCTAACACGGTTTTACGAAAAAATTCATCTAATAAACGGCTGTCACGACAAGCAGGCTCAGGAAATTGCATGCGTTCTGCATTGGCTATGACTTCCAGAACGAGCTTATCAATAGCTGGGCGCCTAGCACCATAATCACTTTCAACCGCTTGGTGCTTAATAATCAGCAATTCATCTATCTCTGCAAGCACCTTGCTATCGGTGACCGTGGCCGTGACTAATTCAGAAAATGCCATTGGTGGCATGCCCTTGCTTGTTTCTATCCAACGCAAAGCTAATACTGCACGTAGTAAATAAAAATATTTTTTTAATTTAATACGTTCGCCTTTAAAGTCAGTATGTAAATTACGCTTACTGATTGATAAGTAATGATAACGTGACTTTAACGGTGAATAAAATTGCGCCGCCAATTGCTCCAGTTGAGCAAAAAATACCTCATCTTTAAAATAAACAATTGGTGAATGTAACCATTCTATTAATGCCGGGTTTGAGTTGCGCATTAATTTCAATGCTTTGGATAGTTCCCAACCCGATACATCTAACTCATCATCAATTGGCTTTTCGATGACATCGCGTTTTTTATCCAGTGTCATGTACCAATCAAGTTTGTGAACATAGATAAACCTGACATCGTAATCGCTGTCGCGGGAGGCAAAGCCCCAACCGCGACTGCCGGATTCACATGCAAACAGTATTTTAACGTGATGAGTTTCTTCTATTTCTTTGAGTGTTTTCTCTATCCGTTCTCTCATTAGCACGGATACACTTTCATGGTCAGTTTCCATGCTTTTTCTCCTGTAACGTTTTATCGTTAACCCTTAACACATACCACTTGGCGTAGGGTATGAACAATTTCTACCAGTGATGATTGTGCCGCCATTACCGCGTCGATGTCTTTGTAGGCCATCGGTATTTCGTCAATCACATCACTGTCTTTTCGGCACTCAACATGGGCAGTCGCCATTTTTTGGTCGCTGACTGAGAAACGTTTTTTGGCTTCTGTTCGGCTCATTACACGGCCTGCACCGTGGCTACAGGAGCAAAAACTTTCTTCGTCACCTAAACCGCGCACGATAAAACTTTTCGCCCCCATTGACCCGGGAATGATCCCCATTTGGCCTTTTCGAGCCGATACTGCGCCTTTGCGGGTTACCAAAACATCTTCACCAAAGTGCTGCTCTTTTTGCACATAGTTATGATGGCAATTTACCGCTTCTTGCTCGGTGATAAACGGTTTTGGAATTTCACGCGATAGTGCTTCCAATACGCGGTGCATCATCACTTCACGGTTATGGCGGGCAAAGTCTTGCGCCCAACCGACGGCTTCCATATAGTCATTAAAATGCACGCTTCCTTCTTCGAAGTAAGCTAAGTCTCTATCCGGCAAATTGGCGATATGCTGTTGCATATCTTTTTGTGCCAATGTGATAAACAAGTTACCAATCGCATTTCCCACTCCACGTGACCCGCTATGCAGCATTACCCATACACGGTCTTGCTCATCTAAACACAGCTCAATAAAGTGGTTTCCCGTTCCTAATGTCCCTAAGTGTTTGTAATGATTAGTCCCACGCAGTTTTGGGTATTTATCACAAATACGGTTGAACGCTTCATCCAAGTGCGCCCAGTGGGTATCGACAATATCCGGGGTACGATGCCAAGCCCCTTTATCACGCCCATGTCGATGTGTCGTTCGACCGTGCGGCACTGCCGCTTCAATGGCAAAACGGATGTTTTGCAAGCTATCCGGCAAATCCGATGCCGTTAAGGACGTTTTTACGGCAATCATTCCACAACCAATATCCACTCCAACCGCCGCAGGAATAATGGCCCCTTTAGTTGGAATCACGCTTCCAATGGTTGAACCTTTCCCCACGTGTACATCAGGCATCACAGCAAGGTGCTTGAAAATAAACGGCATTTTGGCGGTATTTTGTAGTTGTGTAACTGCTTTCGGGTCAACAGGAACCCCATTGGTCCACATTTTTACCGGTACGCCATTTTCTTGAGTTAATTCGTTGAATTTATTATTTATCATTATTTATTCCTTAATTTTTACCAGTCCGTTTAATACTTGGTCTAATCCACCGTAAACGGAAATTTGGTCGATTCGATGTGCAATATTTTCTAAGGTTTCAAGCTCTTTTAAACGCAGTGCAACTGGGTTGTTTTCCATTACTTTAGCGGTATTTAGCAGTGAGCGAGTCGCGGCGGTTTCTTCGCGGCGGCGGATCACGTTAGCCTGTGCCGATTTCTCGGCTTCTACCACTTGGGATAAAATAGTGCGCATATCTCCCGGTAAAATAATGTCTTTTACACCAACACTGTCGACTTCTAAACCAAACTCTGTTACGCATTGTGCTATTTGAGTTAGCATCAACTCATCAATTAACTGCTTGTTTTCTAACAGTTCGTCTAAGGTTCGGGTACCAACGATTTCCCTTAATGAAAACTGTAACTCACGGTATAAATACTCTACAGGCTGACTCAATTTTGAGAACGCCAATAAAATATCGTGATAGCGCCAGTTGGCGCACAGATTGATGCGCAACGTCACTTTATCTTTGGTTAAAATCTCTTGTCCGCTGACTTCTAATGACTGTAAACGGGTGTCTATTATTTCAACCTCTGGTTTGTGGTTGATTTTCCAATAACCGTAAATTCCCGGTTGTAATAAATTTTGTATCTCACCATCAATTTTTAACATACCCACATGCCATGCAGGCACTTGGCTAATCAATGCCAACTCATTGCCTTTAAGGCGTTTTTTACCCATCAAGCGTGCAACCAAGGCGGAGTCAATTACACTGTTTTCTAGCGATTGCAGTTCTACTTTTAAGTTATTGCCATTTTTCCAATACAACCGACGAGTCGCGGGAGGCAAGATTTCCGACAAACTATTGTGTAAGTAAATAAATCCGATTTCATCATCAGATAACGCCACATCAATACAGTACTCATCAACCCAGTCAGGGTGAAATTGGCGTAAGTGGTCGGCCAATTTTTCATCAATGGCCTCATTGTCAAGTGTGAACAATGACACCGTCAATTTGTTAAACCAATCGTTTAAACGGTGCTCACCCGCAGTCAGTAATTGTTTAAAATCACCATTTTTAGCGGTTAATGCGATAAGTCCTTGAGCGACATTTATTTTTTTCATTATTTTTCCTTTTTCAATATTTATCCGGCACTGAAGAAAAAAGCGAAGTGGTGAGGGGAAAAGTAGAGTACCTAGTCGGCTATCTAAATTTCTGCTCATCGCTCGGCGTGGCTCTCGAGTGGCGGCTTTAAGCTTAACTTCAGCTTAGTTTTATACAGTTGGATTTGTATTTTTTCAGGAGTCGAACCTGATAGCTTCGCTATTACCATAAGGTATCTTACCGACGGCGGCATACAGACCATGTAGTGACTAACGCCACCATGTCTGCACCGGTTGAACGCGAAGTTCAGACAATTTCCGGCAGTGGATGAATTTATTATTGCCAGAAGCGTGCCAACTTTTTTAAAAATGGAATAAATATTTTTATCTAATTGAAATATAAGTGAAAAATAATTTTAAGATAAAAATGGCTAACATTGGCTTGGTAGATGGATTATGCTAATTATTATCTTTTTATATCGTAACTTATAAATTTATATAAATACCATGAGTGAGAAACGTAAGGTTGTCATTGGGGTACTGGGTACCGTTTTGGATAGGCGAGGCAAAAAAGCCAATCGCTGGAATAAGTGGCGTCCCACTGTGGGGTTATGTCAGCAGCCTGATTTGAACATTGGTCGCTTTGAGTTACTGCATCAGGTCAATGACTATGGCATGGCGCATCGAGTCAAAGAGGATATTGAGCAAGCTTCTCCCAGTACCGAAGTGGTACTGCATGAAGTGGATATTGCCGACCCGTGGGATTTCGAAGAGGTATACACCTCGTTATTGGATTTTTCTTCAAGTTATCCTTTTGATACTGACAACGAAGAGTATTTGGTGCATATCACGACGGGTACCCATGTGGTACAAATTTGCTGGTTTTTATTAACTGAAGCCCATTATTTACCCGCTAAATTAATCCAAACTTCACCGAGTCAAAAAGGGCGAGAAAAAGACCCGGTTGGTATTCATGCGGTGATTGACTTAGATTTAAGCCGCTATGCCCATATTACTAGCCGCTTCCAAAAAGAACAGCAGCAACAGGTTTCGTTTTTAAAATCCGGGATTGCCACGCGTAATGCGGCGTTTAACACCATGATTGAGCAAATTGAACGTGTTGCGTTACGTTCTAAAGCGCCTATTTTGCTCAATGGCCCAACTGGGGCAGGGAAGTCTTTCTTAGCGCGACGAATTTATCAATTACGTGAAAGCCGCCACCAAGTCAAAGGGCGTTTTGTCGAGGTCAACTGTGCCACTTTGCGCGGTGATAATGCGATGTCGACGCTGTTTGGCCATGTAAAAGGGGCGTTCACAGGTGCGTTAAACCCACGGGGTGGGCTGTTAAAAGAAGCGGATGGCGGCATTTTATTTTTAGATGAAATCGCCGAACTTGGCCTTGATGAGCAAGCGATGTTACTCAAAGCCATTGAAGAAAAACGTTTTTTCCCTTTTGGTGCAGACAATGAAATTCACAGTGATTTTCAATTAATTGCAGGGACTCATCGCAATTTGGCTCAGCAAGTGGAGGAGGGTAAATTTCGTGAAGACCTATTTGCCCGTATCAATATGTGGACGTTTGCCCTACCGGGCTTGCGTGACCGCCGTGAAGACATTGAACCGAATATCGATTATGAATTAGCCAAATTTTGCCAAGATCAGCAAAGCCAAATCCGCTTTGATAGCGAAGCTCGCAGCCTGTATGTGAAGTTCGCCTGCTCCTCGCAAGCCGAGTGGCGCGGCAATTTCCGTGAATTGGGTGCATCTATTAGCCGGATGGCCACTTTTGCCGAACGTGGGCGCATTACTAAAGCGGTTACCGAGGAGGAAGTTGGCCGTTTGCAAGCTCAATGGCAGCCAAAATCAACCAATACATTACCAAAGCAAATTGGTGAGATTGATTTATTCGACAAACAACAGTTGGCAACGGTACTTGAAGTTTGCCGCCGTTCATCTTCTTTGTCAGAAGCGGGTCGTGAGCTGTTTGCCGTTTCACGGCAACACAAAAAACAGCCCAATGATGCGGATAGGCTGCGAAAATATCTCGCCAAATTTGAATTAGATTGGGATGGGGTGAAGGCGAGAGATTGAGGGACTTACATTACTAAATCGCAGAAAGAAAAATCCCCGCCGAGGCGGGGATGTGGGGGTTAGAGATAGAGGTTACAAAGGGGAGAGTACCTTCGTACCACTCGTTTATTTGAAAGAGCTGGAAGGGTTTTAGTGCCTGTTTTTATATCAATAACCTGATCATTTTCTATCATAAAAGCATTGGCTTCAGTCATAAATCGCATACCTATTGTCCCCCATTGGGCATACAGTTCGTCTTTTTCACTCTGAGTGATAAGTGTAGTATTTTTTTGGCATGCCTCACCATTCAAACTATCTGAACCGTATAATTTCTTCATTCTCATCGTAAAATGGATGGCTGTGAGTTCTTGGCTGTTATTTTTTGGTATACCCTTTAACGTTATAAGGTTATTACGGTAATCCGGCCTGCCACCTAAAAGAAACCGATCTCCGCCAACTGCGGAAGAATTATCCCCGTTATTGTCATACTGATTTACACGGAGATAAGGATTATCCCAGGCAAAAATAACACGCCATGTATAGTTTTGATAGTTCTTGGTGACTAAACTTAACGGAAATACTTGTTCTTGAATCATTGTATTAATTGGGGAGTCGATATTTTTGATATGGTAAAAATAGACAGAGGTTGATTGTTCGGAACCCGTGTAATCAATTGAAGCAGGGTTAAGGGTTATCGTTACTTTCTCTGAATTCGGACTGGATATAGTCGCAGTATACACTCCCTGTGTTGTAGCATGCATTATAGTGTCATTTAGTTTTCCACCATTCGATGTAATTTCTGGTGTTTTACCTGTAATGGGAAGTCCATTTCTATCAATCAGTTTTAAGGTTATAGTGGCTTTATCAGTGCCATTTCCTGCAACCGAATTGGTATTAACTGAAAGTTCACTTTTCCCGCTGTCAAAAACAGGAGAGTTAGCTTTGATATTGATCTCATTCTTCTCCATTGTCTTGGCTGAATTATCGATATTCACTGTTAATGTATGCATTCCGATTGTGTCAAGCTTGATATCAGTTGAATAGTTTCCACGCTTGTCATCACTCCATACTAGCGAAGATAAAACCTGTTTATCACTGGATAAAGTAATGTCACTTGGGCTGATATCAATCACATCGTTACCATAGTTATCTTGTAGCTTGAGTGTCACTTTAACTGTATCTCCAGTTTCCGCTGTGTCTAAAGTGTTTATTACAATAATTTCAACACTCTTTGCACCTTGAGGCGCAGGAAATATAATTTCGCTAGGTTTTACCAAACTTTTGGCATTAATAGTGATATCTAATTGATGGGTACCCACTTTTGTCGATTGCCAATTAGCGGTGTATTGCCCCTGAGAACCTTCGATCCAAATGATATTTTCTGGTTGGCCATTATGTGTTAATTGAATATCTTGGCTTGTAACATGAATAACACCATTGCCGAACTGATCTTTGAGTTGCAATGTCAGTAGAGTATCCACACCTAATTTAGCCGTTGGTGGCGTAGTTAGATCTACTTCCGCGACATTTTTAGCACCTTCCAATGGCTTTACGTCAATGTCGATATTTTTTACCTGACCATTTACCTCAACCGATAAAGTGTGTGTTTTAGCTTTATCTAACATGACGTTAGCCGTATAAATCCCCTCGCCTGATGGTGTTTTTGCCCACGATACGTTAGTGGTAATAGTACTGTCGGTGTTTTTGAACTTAATGTCTTTCGTTGTGATATCTGCCACTTCATTACCATAGTTATCAAGCATGGTGAGGGTTAATGTGGTGCTCTCACCGGCACTCATTGAAGTTGCCGCAGTGGTTAATTTAATTTCGCTAACGTTGCTAACGCCTTTTAAGGCTTTCACCGTGATTTCCTTGGTAATCGTATTCTGCTTATTAACGGTCGCAGTTAAGGTGTGTTTACCGACTTTGGTTAATGGTAAGGTGGCTTTATACACACCTGCCGATTCCATATGCCAAGCAATACTGCGGCTATCAATAGTTTCTGCGCTATGGCTATCTGTTAACACAATATCTGCCCCATTGACGTTAGTCACCAAGTTGCCATATTGGTCTTTCAAGGTTAGGGTTAATTCAACCTTTTTACCTGCATCAAACGTATTGATATTCGTGGTCATTTCTGCGGTTTTTACCACATCTTTGTCATTTGGGTAGCTCGCTTCCACAGTTTGTATACGGCTTGGTTTTTGATTTACCGTGGCTTTAAACTGGTAATTACCGACGGTTTCTAACCGCTGTTTCGTGGTGTATACACCCGCTTGTGGATTAACCCATTTAACACTTGCCGTGTTTCCATTATTGGTGAGCAAAATGTCTTTCGTGTTGATATCAATAACACCGTTATCAACGCTATCCGTTAAGGCTAATGTCAACGTGACTTCTTTACCCGCCTCAATGGTGCCTTCATTGGTTTCAAGTGTGGTGTTCTGGACCTGACTTGCTCCTTTGGCTGGGCTTACAGTTAAATTGATTTGGTCACTTAATATTTTGTTTGCAGAGACCTGAATCGGTTGTTTATGCAATTTATTCATAGTGAGTTCTTGGGTGTAAAAGCCATCTTTGAGCGCTTTCCAGCTTGATGTTGATTTCAAGTCAGTCAGTAATTTCAATGACGATGCTGCCCCGGTCAGTTTGTTATCAAACTTATCTTTTAGGCCGATAGTTAAGGTTACTTTATCGCCAGAATTTGCCGTGTTAGCTTTTGCGTTACTGATGATTGAAATCGTGTCTAATGAACCGCGTAAGCCGTCTTTATCATAAGAGGTAATTGGGATTTCTATTGGTGCATTGACCTTCCAATACACCGTTTCTGACAGGCCGTTGACATCGACGCTGATTTTATAGTTACTCGCTTTGGCCGCAGGGAGCGGAGCGACATATCTATTTATATTGTTTTTTTCCATAAATATAATGTCTTGTTTTTGCCCATTAATTGTTACAGTGATATCACTGCTACTGACATTCTTAACGGTGTTGCCATATTGGTCAGTTAAGCGAATGGACAGCGATGATGATTGTCCGGCATCGCTGTTGGTTATCGGTGAAATGGCGAGTGTTTTAACAGCCTCTTTACCAACTGGCGAATTGACCGTGACATGGGTTGTATCTGTCAATTTACCAATACCCACAATTATTTGATGCTTTTTAACTTCACTGAACATGATGGTGGTGGTATAGATACCTAAGCCATGGCTATCTTCTTTCCAAACGATATTTCCTTTGTTAGAAATGCCTGTATGACCAATATCGCTATTGTTGAGGTTGATAACCGGGTTGTTATCGGCATCAGTGACTTTTAAGGAAAAAGTCACTTCATCACCGGCGGTGATCACGCTTGGTGTTGCTGTTAGCGTTACTTTATGAACTCGGCTTGAGTCTGTTGAAGGTTTCACCTCAATCAACACATTGTTACTTTGTTGCTGATTCACTGTCGCTCTTAGGGAGTGAATGCCTGCGAGTGGTAGTTTGGTGAGTGCGGTATAGGTTCCGTTACCTTGTTCAGTCCAAGTTAAGCTCGTAAGGTCTTTCTTAGTATGTGAATCATTAAGGACGATATCATTCGCATTAACTCTTTCAACGCCATTGTTCCATTGGTCGGTTAATTCGAGTGTCAGTTTGACTTGGCTGCCTACTGTCAGTTGATTGGTATTGGCTTTGAGCCCAACAGATTGCACATGTGCTGAGCCAGTTAATGCGCTGACATTAATCACCAGTGGGGCATTTGCTTGGTGGTTAACGCGACTGACAAAGGTGTTTTTCCCTTGCTGATGTAATGGGAGTGTGGTGGTATAAATACCTGCCCCTTTCTCTAACCAAGCCAGTTTAGAAACAAGCGTATGGTTATGTTCTAATTGAATATCGTTGGCTTGTACTTTTTCAACACCATTGCCATGGATATCAGTTAATGTTAATTGCAGTTCAACTAACTCTCCCACCATAAGCGTTTTGTTCGTTGCCTTTAATTCCACATTGCTAACAGCAGATTGCCCCTGTGGTGCTTCAATATCGATGGTTTGGGATTGTTTAATACCATTGACTGCGACCTCTAGCGTATCTGTACCCGGTTTTGTTAATAATAACTCAGCGGTATAGGTGCCATTCCCATTGTCCTTCCATTCTACGGAACCTGATTGCTTGTGAATGAGTGCAATGCTTGCGCTCTCAATGCCCTTCAAGGTATTGCCAAAGTGGTCTTTCAAGGTCACGATGAGGCTAACTTTACCGCCTGCTTTGAGATCAACCTGCGGCGAGACCGCGAATAATATTTCAGCAACGGCACCCCGTTGGTCTCGGTTGCCTTTTCCATTCCCGTTCGTTGCAACGATAGTGCTAGGGCTGCCTACAATCAGTTGTTTTATCTCTGAGGTGTGACCATTGGCGGTGATACTGATGTCATATGAACCTTTTCCTCTTCCGGGTAAGGTGAGAATGTAGTTATTCTTTTTGAATTGAACAACGGAGATTTCCGATTTATCTGTCTTACCAATATTAACGGTGACTTTTTTAATACCTGTCACAATATGATTATTGGCGTCAGTCAGCGAGACAACGACTGTGGTGTCCGCTCCTGCGGCAGGTGTAGGGATATAGAGAATGGCAATGTTGCTAACCTTGTTTTCCCCTGCGGTTTGTTCAACATGGATGTCGACAGGAAGGCTAGTTATCTTGTTCACCGTTACTGTCAGGCTATCTTTGCCCAGTGCAGTTAAGGCTAAATTCGCCGTATAAGTGCCATCGTTGTTATCAACCCAAGTCACATGACTGGTTTGGTTGTGTGTTAATTTGATATTTTTAGCCTCAATACCTTGAAGCGGGTTATCAAACGCATCTTTTAAGGCCAGAGTCAGTGTGACTTTATCGCCGGATTTTAGGTCTTGTGTTGGCGATACGGTGAGCTCAACCGTGTTAACCACACCTTGCGTTCCTGCGGTGCCAGAGCCATCTTTGCTTGTGACACTCTGTGTTTTCGCCGCATTCACCTGCCAATGTTGTTGGCTTTCTTGCTTATTCGCGCTCACGTTGATGGCGTAGTTACCCGCTTTTTTAGCGGGTAAAATCGCAGTGTAAGTCCCTGTATCTTTAGAAGATTCAGTAAACTTAACATTGAGCGTCGTCCCCTCAAGTGTCACTTTAATGTCGTCAGCTATTTGGGTCACACCATAACCATTCACATCCATTGGTTCCACCGTGATGGTCTGTGTTTGGCCTGCATCTGATGCGGTGATGGTATTGAGGGTGATATTTTTCACCTTCGCCACTTGGTTGGCATTCGTGACATTAATACCTACAGATGTGCTATTCACGCCATTAACGGTTGCTTTCAATGTATCACTGCCAAGCTTGTTTAATGGCAATGTGGCGGTGTAGGTACCGTTATGATGGTCAGTCCAGCCAAGTGCTGCCTTTTGCTGCTGATTTGACACGGCAATGCTGGCGCTGTTGACACCCTTAAGCGGGTTGTTAAAGCTATCTTTTAAGGTTACGGTCAGTAAGAGGTCGTCACCGGATGCGCCGGTTGTTGCTGTTTTCAATGCAACTTGGCTCACCACACCGCGCTCGCCTGTTTTGCCTGTGCTTGTTGCGACAAGGGTATCCGGTTGTGCCACGGTGAAGGAACTGGCAGACGATGATTTCTTATTGGCTTCGATAACCACATCATGTGGACCACTTTGTTGGCCGAGTAATTTCCCACGGTAGCTGCCATCCGCCTGTTGTGTTACCGCAACGGTTGTCGGCGGTTGTTTGCCGATGGTGGCAGACACATTACTGAGCCCAGTCACTGGGTGACCATTTTTATCAGTCAGTTGTACAGTAAAGGTACTTTCAGCACCCGCGGCGGCATTGGTGATGTCTGTGATGACGACTTGGCTAATATGCTTTTCTCCTACAGCTTGTTCAACGTTGATGTTGACAGGTGAGCTGCTCATCTTGTTCACCGTTACTGACAGGCTATCTTTGCCCAGTGCAGTTAAGGTTAACTCCGCCGTATAAGTGCCATCGTTGTTATCAATCCAAGCCACATTACCCGTTTGGTTGTGTGCTAATTTGATATTTTTAGCCTCAATACCTTGGAGCGGGTTATCAAATGCATCTTTTAAGGCCAGAGTCAGTTTAGCGGAGTCACCTGACTTGAAGTCTGGCGCTGCTGCTGCGAGTTCAACAGCACTCACCACACCGGCTTGACCTTGAACACCGGAACCATCGCTATTGGCTGCTTTGATGGTAGAGGCAGGTTTAACCTCCCACGGTTGTTGCGCCGTTTTCTTATTGGCGATGACTTTAATCTGATAGCTGCCCGTTTTCTGAAGAGGCAAGGTGGCGGTATAAAGACCACTATTTACGGGGGTTTCAGTGAAAGTCACGTTGACGAGGATGCCATTAAGCATAACCTTAAAATTATCAGTAAGTTGGGTAACACCATTTTTATGGATATCAACCGCTTTAACGGTAATTTGCTGCGCTTTACCTGCCGCAGATGAGGCAATCGGAGACAGTTCCAATGTGTTGATTTGCGTTACTTGATCTGCATTTTTCACGACAATCGTGACATTTTGGCTCTCTTTGGTGTTTACTGTGGCTTTTAAGGTATCACTGCCCAGTACTTTTAACGGTAATGTGGCGGTGTAGCTGCCGTTATGATGGTCAGTCCAAACAAATGCTGCCTTTTGCTGCTGATTTGACACAGCAATGTTGGCGCTGTTGACACCCTTAAGCGGGTTATTAAAGCTATCTTTTAAGGTTACGGTTAGTAAGAGGTCGTCGCCGGATGCGCCGGTTGTTGCTGCTTTCAATGCAACTTGGCTCACCACGCCACGCTCACCTGCTTTGCCTGTGCTCGCTGCAAGAGTATCAGGCTGTGCCACAGTGAGTGTTTTTGGCGCGGATGACTTGCTATTAGCAGTGATAACTACCTCATAATCCCCCGTTTGTTGTCCCGGTAAAGTTCCGGTATAGCGACCGTCTGCTTGTTGCGTCACCGCGATATTTGGCAGTTTGTGACTGCCGATGGTGACAGACACGGTTTTGACCCCTAAGACAGAATGAGTATTTGGGGCTGTCAGTTGTACAGTAAAGGTACTTTCAGCACCCGCGGCGGCATTGGTGATGTCTGTGATGACGACTTGGCTAACACTGCTTTCCCCAACCGCTTGTTCAACATGGATGTCGACAGGTGAGCTGCTCATCTTGTTTACCGTTACTGTCAGGCTATCTTTGCCCAGTGCCGTTAAGGTTAAGTCCGCCGTATAAGTGCCATCTTTGTTATCAACCCAAGTCACTTGATTCTTTGGGGTATTCGCCAGCGTGATATTGCTTGGGTCAATACCTTGAAGCGGGTTATCAAACGCATCTTTTAAGGTTGCAGTGAGTTTTACGGTATCTCCTGATTTTAAAACCGTCGTTGGTGTTGCGTTGAGCTCCACGGTTTTCACCACACCGGCTTGACCTTGAACACCGGAACCGTCGCTATTGGCTGCTTTGATGGTAGAGACAGGTTTAACCTCCCACGGTTGTTGCGCCGTTTTCTTATTGGCGATGACTTCAACCTGATGGTTACCGGTTTTCTGAAGAGGTAAGGTGGCGGTATAAAGACCACTATTTACGGGGGTTTCAGTGAAAGTCACGTTGACGAGGATGCCATCAAGCATAACCTTAAAATTATCAGTAAGTTGGGTAACACCATTTTTATGGATATCAACCGCTTTAACGGTAATTTGCTGCGCTTTACCTGCCGCAGATGAGGCAATCGGAGACAGTTCCAATGTGTTGATTTGTGTTACTTGATCTGCATTTTTCACGACAATCGTGACATTTTGGCTTTCTTTGGTGTTTACCGTGGCTTTTAAGGTATCACTGCCTAGCACACTTAACGGCAATGTGGCGGTATAGCTACCGTTATTGTGGTCAGTCCATGTCATACTCGTGTTTTTTTGGTTATGTTGTAGCGAAATGCGGGTTGTGTCGATGCTTTTTAGTGGGTTATTAAAGCTATCTTTTAAGGTGACGGTTAGTGCTAGGTTATCGCCTGAAACCGAGCTGGCTGTTGCTGTTTTGAATTCAACTTGACTCACCACACCGCGTAGGCCGTTTGTGCCACCAACATTGACGGCGACGTTAATGGTGTCCGGTTGTGCCACAGTGAGTGTTTTGGACGCGGATGACTGGCTATTAGCGGTGATAACTACCTTATAATCCCCCGTTTGTTGCCCCGGTAGATTTCCGGTATAGCGACCGTCTGCTTGTTGCGTCACCGCGATATTTGGCAGTTTGTGACCACCAATGGTGACAGACACATTACTGAGCCCAGTCACTGGGTGACCATTTTTATCAGTTAGTTGCACAGTAAAGGTACTTTCAGCACCTGCAGCGGCATTGGTGATGTCTGTGATGACGACTTGGCTAATATGGTTTTCCCCAGCCGCTTGTTCAACATGGATGCCGACAGGTGAACTGGTCATCTTGTTCACCGTTACTGTCAGGCTATCTTTGCCCAGTGCGGTTAAGGCTAAATTCGCCGTATAAGTGCCATCTTTGTTATCAATCCAAGTCACTTGATTCTTTGGGGTATTCGCCAGCGTGATATTGCTTGGGTCAATACCTTGAAGCGGGTTATCAAACGCATCTTTTAAGGTCAGAGTCAGTGTGACTTTATCGCCGGATTTCAGATCTTTCACTTTTGAAGCCTTGAGCTCAACCGTGTTAACCACACCTTGTGTCCCTGCGATACCAGAGCCATCTTTGTTTTTGGTACTCAGAATTTTCGCCGCATTCACCAGCCAATGTTGTTGGCTTTTCTGTCTGTTCGCTATCACGTTGATAGCGTGGTTGCCTGCTTCTTTAGCGGGCAACGTGGCGGTGTAAGTGCCTGTATCCGTTTTAGATTCAGCAAATGTTAAGTAGAGCGGTTTGCCATTAAGCGTGATTTTAATCTCATCGGCAATCTGAGTGACTGGATGGCCATTTACATCCACAGGCTTCACTATCACCGTTTGTGGTTGGCCTGCATCCGATGCGGTGATGGCATTGAGGGTAATATTTTTCACCTTCGTTATGCTATCCGCATGAGTCACCACGATATTGACTGGCGCGCTCTCTTTGGTGTCCACGGTAGCTTTTAAGGTATCACGGCCCAGTGCAGTTAATGGCAATGTGGCGGTGTAGCTGCCGTTATGATGGTCAGTCCAAACAAGAGTCGCGTTTTGCTGATTTGATACGGCAATGTTGGCGCTGTTGACACCCTTAAGCGGGTTGTTAAAGCTATCTTTTAAGGTTACGGTCAGTAAGAGGTCGTCGCTGGATGCGCCGGTTGTTGCTGTTTTCAATGCAACTTGGCTCACCACACCGCGCTCGCCTGTTTTGCCTGTGCTTGTTGCGACAAGGGTATCCGGTTGTGCCACGGTGAAGGAACTGGCAGGAGATGATTTTTTATTGGCTTCGATAACCACATCATGTGGACCACTTTGTTGGCCGAGTAATTTCCCACGGTAGCTGCCATCAGCCTGTTGTGTTATCGCAACGGTTGTCGGCGGTTGTTTGCCCATGATGACAAGTGCTGTTGTGATTCCTGAGACAGGATGACCATTTTTATCAGTCAGTTGCACAGTAAAGTCACTGTCAGCGCCAGCTGCGGCTTCCTTGATGCCTATGATTTTGACATTCTGAATAGCGGTACTATCGGATTGTGGTGCCACATCAATGACAACGGTTGGACTCTGTACTTTATTTATCGAGATAAATAAATGGTCTTGCCCCAATTGTGTTAAGACTAAGCTGGCAGCATAGGTTCCATCTTGTTGTGCAACCCAAGTCACTTTTCCGGCTTGTTTATGGGTGAGTGACTGCGCCAAATCGACGCCAGTTAGCGAGTTATCAAAGGCATCTTTTAACGTAGCGGTCAGGAGTAAAGTACCGCCAGACGTTAAGTCTTTGGTTGGTGAAACACTCAGCGTTGCGTGATCAATTACACCGCGAGATCCTGATTTACCACTATGATTAACCGCAATAGGTACTGGAGTGCTTACGGTTAAGGTTGATTCTGTGGATTTAACGCCACTCACAGTGACGATGATTTTCTGGTTGCCTGATTTTTGTCCAGAAAGGGTACCGCTATAAATCCCTTTGTTGGCGGTTTCAGTTATCTTAAATAACTCTTCAACACCGTTGATAGAGACGACTGCATGATTATCTATCCCTGTAATAGGGTGATTATTGGCATCAGTGAGTCGCAATGTGATTATGCTCATTTCCCCCGCGGCGGGTTTAGTGATGCTTTTGATTTCAACCTGTTTGATTTGTGTCGCGCCAGTGGCATTCCCAACATTAATATTCAGTGGGGACGTGGTTATCTGGTTCGCTTTCGCGGTTAATGTGTCTTGGCCCATTTTTGTTAGCGGCAAAAGCGTGGTGTATTCGCCGTTACGTAGGTCAGTCCAAATCACAGAACTCACACTAGATTGTTGATGTGTTAATTGAATGCTAGCGCCACTGATCCCTTCAAGGGCGTTACCAAAGGCATCTTTAAGTGTCACAGTTAATTGTAATGATTGGCCTGACTTTAGGTCATTGGTTGATGATGAGTTCAAGGCAACGGTTTTAATCACGCCACGTTGATTTTCTGTCCCACTGCCATCCTTTTGGTTAGCGCTGATCGTCCTCGCCGTTTTAACGGTCCAAGGTTTTGATACGGTTTTTTTATTTGCTGTCGCATTAACGGTATATTTACCCGTATGTTGTGCAGGTAATGTTCCTGTGTAAGTTCCTTCTTGAGTAGGGGATTCCGTTAAAGTAATGGATGTCGATTGGCCATTGATATTTGCGGTTATCTTATTGTTAATCGCGGTGACAGGGTGCTGATAGCGATCGGTGACTTTCACTGTGATAGTTTGGTTCTCACCCGCTTCACTTGGCATAATTGGCTCAAGTTCGACATTAGTCACTTTGTTAATATCAGTTGTATTACTCACGGTAATGGGGATGACTTGTGATTTATAACCGTTAATCGATGCCACTAACTGGTTAGAACCTGTTTGTGTCAATAGCAACGGAGTCGTGTAAATGCCGTTACCTTTTTCTAACCATTTTAGCGAGCTGGTTTTATATCCATCCAAAATAATATTATTCGTGTCGATAGCTGTTAATGGATTATTAAATACATCAATTAAGGCTACTGTGATATCCAGCTTGTCACCTGATTGCAGGCGTGTGATATCACCAGTCGCGAGGGTAATGTTATTGATTACGCCTCGTTCACCACGATTACCCGTTCCACTTGGGTTATTCGAGTCAATTGGGGCTGGTTTTTTCACCTCTAAAGTATTTTTAGCGGAGCTTTGGCCATTCACTATGGCGGTGATTTTATGGTCGCCCGCGTGCAGTGCTGGCAGGGTGACGTCATAAATCCCTGGTTTCCCTTCTTTGGCAGGTAAAGGAAGTGAGTTGCCATCAATCTCAATGACGATTTCCTGCTCACCAGTTACGGCGTTACCATGGATGTCAGTCAATGTCACTGTCAGGGTGCTACTTGAACCAGCGGCAGGTTGCTCTGTTTTGATGATGTTAACGTTGCTGACCTTATCTTTCCCGTTGGCATGGGTAACGTTAATCGGTTTTGCCGTGGTTTTAGTGGCATTGATTGAGGCCACTAAATCTTTCTTACCAATTTCGGTTAGTGTGATGGTGGTGGTGTAAGAGCCATCGCCCTTATCGGTCC